>JBLRXE010000646.1:0-504 GCA_047920895.1 Roseovarius sp. | reverse complement strand
GATCTCGGCGAAGAAGCGCTCGACGAGGTTCAGTCAGGACGCGCTGGTGGGTGTGAAGTGCAGCTTGAACCGGGGATGCTTCTCCAGCCAGGCCTGCACCTCGGGCGTCTTGTGGGTGGCGTAGTTGTCGAGAACCAGATGGATGTCGCGCAGTTTTTTCACGCCCCGGTCGATCCGGTGAAGGGAAGGAACTCCTTGCCGCGGTGGCGGGGCGATGACCAGGCCCGACTTGACGTCCAGCGCGGCGAAGAGCGTGGTGGTGCCATGGCGCTTGTAATGATGGGTCATCGTCGACGTGCGTCCATTCTTGAGGGGCAGGGACAGTGTCAGGCCCGGCTGCATCCGATCGAGCGCCTGGATCTGGGTCTTCTCATCGACGCAGAGCACAACAGCCCGATCCGGCGAGTTGAGGTAGGAGAGTGTCAGGCCTTCTGTGTATCTGTGATCTGGTCCATGCTTCCTGAGAGGAGCGAGGACGATAACGATTTCGAACGAACTGCTGGA
>JBLRXE010000645.1:0-504 GCA_047920895.1 Roseovarius sp. | reverse complement strand
GATTTCGTCGACGCCGGCCACCCGGCGTTGCTCCGAATGTGGGACAAACGCCAGCGCGGGTACCGGGCGATGGGTTACCGGATCGCTGCGGAAGTGGGCGGTTCATGAACGGGTCTCCGCGACATTCCGCAGGGATTTGCACCGCCCCGAAACAGCAGACCGAGAACCCAGTTCTGCCGTCAACCATCCGCCACCAATTCTAGGCGTAAGCGCTTGTTTAGAAAGGAAACCTAAACAGCGCTTAACGCCGTACCAACAATCGTACCAACATTTTGGGGACGCCTGTTTCGCTGGCGGCGCGATTCGCTCCCAGCGTTATCTACCGACGAATCGGAACATTGCTCAGCCGGCACTGACCTGGGCCGTCACGGTCTTGGTTGACGTCGCCAGGCACGACTCCTCGTAGGCATCGATGTCCACCTGCCGATAGAGCACCCGGCCGCAGAGCTTCAGGAACCTGGGCCCGAGTCCCTCGCTGCGCCAGCGCTCCAGGGTGGCTTCGCC
>JBLRXE010000644.1:0-508 GCA_047920895.1 Roseovarius sp. | reverse complement strand
CTATGCACGGAGCCGGATCCTGCACCTGGTCGATTATCTCTATCGCATACAGGAGTGACGGATCCGATGGCCCAGGGGCGGAGATTGCCCGGCCCTTGGTGAACCGCCGTAACGGACCGGTTGCCATAACGGCATCCGGTTCCTTACGGCGGCAGTACCCCAACCGCTGTCCGTCCACCTCCCGTTTGACCCCGGCGCTTTGAATTATCCTGCGGAACCCTGCCCATAGTCCCTCCGCGAGGGGCAGTTACCCTTGCGGCCCTGGCCCGCATACCTCACCACCCTTCTCCTGCGGCCGCCGATCTGCTCGCTGTGGCATCTCGACGCCCTCGCCACGAACGATGGTGAGATATGCGGGCTAGTGTCAACTGACCTCCCCTGAAATGCCGCGCCCGGGTTCGATGCGATCATCATGTTCCTGCCGGAGTGCACTGGTACACTGAAAAGCGGCAGGACACCCGCGATGCCGAGGGGTCGAACGATCCCCGCCGTCCGCTCCGGCGTGCCG
>JBLRXE010000643.1:0-508 GCA_047920895.1 Roseovarius sp. | reverse complement strand
CAGCCGGGGTTCATGCCCGAAGCCAATCATCTCGCGAGCCCAGTAATGCGCGCTGCCGCAGGCCTCCATCGCCACGATGCAGGCGGGGTGTTCGGACATGAACCGATGAAACTGCAGCCGCGTCAGCTTCTTGCGGAACACCACCGAGCCGTCAGCCGCCGCGCCATGCAGCTGGAACACATTCTTTGCAAGATCGACGCCGATCAATGTAACTTCATCCATGGATGCCTCCTTCGGTTGGCTTGGTTCTAAAACTTAAGGCTTGGCACATTGCGATGCCGTAGGGGAGGGAGGCATCCACTCCATCATCATTGCCATCCAAAAAAAAGTGGCGGCCCTTCTGGACGAGATGGAGCAGACGCAAGAGCGCAGCGGCAAGTCATGATGGCCGCTGCGGTCGCCCTGCCTGTTGGCAGCGGGCTGACCACGGCCGTCTGTGCCGCGCTGGAGGTGTCGCGGGCAAGCGTTCTTCGGCACCGTGCCGCCCTGAAAGCTGCGCCACGCGCTG
>JBLRXE010000642.1:0-510 GCA_047920895.1 Roseovarius sp. | reverse complement strand
CGGTGGTGGTCAAGGGTCATTCGGCCCATCCCGGGACGGGTGAACTGGTCGGTGATGCAATCGTCACAGCAATCAGCAAACTGGGCCTGCATCCGGGTATTTTCAGCCTTATTCAAGGCGGCAATCGTGACGTTGGCCAAGCGTTGGTCAAAGATCCCAATATCAAGGCCGTAGGCTTTACTGGGTCACTATGGGGTGGTCGCGCCTTGTACGATATCTGTGCCGCCCGGCCTGAACCGATCCCGTTTTTCGGTGAACTCGGCAGCGTGAACCCGATGTTTCTGTTGCCCGCGGCGATGGCTGCCCGCACCACAGATCTGGCCAAGGGATGGGCAGCCAGTCTGACAATGGGCGCAGGGCAGTTCTGCACTAACCCCGGCGTGGCAATTGTTATCGACGGGCCGGATGCTGATGCCTTTGTCGCGGCGACGAAACTGGCGCTGGAACCAGTTGGCGCCCAGACAATGCTGACAGAAGGGATGGCCGAAGCCTTTCGCACAGGCCGCGACC
>JBLRXE010000641.1:0-510 GCA_047920895.1 Roseovarius sp. | reverse complement strand
TGATGCTGACCGAACAGCTTTACCGCGCCGCCTCGATCCTGGCCCGCAGCCCCTATCATCGCGCCTGAACGGGCCGCCCAACCGGCAGCTTCCCCTTTCAATATGACTGAAATACCTCGGGGGTGCGGGGGCTGGCCCCCGCTGGCGCCGGGTTCAGGCAAGATGCGGGCGGAAGGCGGCCACGACCTCGTCATAGACCGCGCGCTTGAACGGCACGATGGAGGCGACCATTTCCGCCGCCGTCACCCATTTCCATTCCGAGAATTCCGGATGCGTCGTCGCAATGTCGATCTGCTCGTCCCGGCCGAGATAGCGCATCAGAAACCAGCGCTGCCGCTGGCCCCGATACTTGCCGCCCCAGACCTTGCCCAGCAGTTCCGGCGGCAGGTCATAGGTCAGCCAGTCGGGCGTCTGCGCCTCGATCCGCACGCGGTCGGGCGCAATGCCGGTTTCCTCTGACAGTTCGCGCAGGGCGGCGGTGCGCGGGTCTTCGCCCGCGTCAATTCCACC
>JBLRXE010000640.1:0-513 GCA_047920895.1 Roseovarius sp. | reverse complement strand
CTTGAAGAGTTGGAGGGCGAGCAGAGAGGCCAGCTTGCCGTACGTCTTACCGAAGTGACTGACCTGAAGGTTGAGCATGAATGAGGCGCTGTTTTGAAATACCTCAATTTACATTTTTATTAGTCGGGGTTCTTTTAATTATTTTCGCGAAAGGTGCTGCTGCACAAGATATTTCAATGCCCCTTTTTGATGAACAGTCACTCTCTCAACGCAGCATTCAACTGATTGCCTTAATAACAATCCTGAGCTTGGCCCCGGGCATTGCCATCATGGTGACATGCTTTCCTTTCATTGTCACTGTTCTGTCAATCCTCCGGCAAGCTTTGGGGTTGCAGCAATCCCCTCCCAATATGCTGATCGTAAGTCTCGCCCTATTTCTGACCTATTACATCATGGATCCTGTTTTCAATGCTGCATGGGAAAGTGGGATAGAGCCTCTTTTGTCTGAAACAATCAACATAGAGGTCGCTTTTACGAGAACAATTGAACCTTTTCGGCACTTTATGTATGCGC
>JBLRXE010000639.1:0-514 GCA_047920895.1 Roseovarius sp. | reverse complement strand
GGATTATGAAGACGCAGTCAACGACCTGGGGTTTCTCCATTATCAGGGAAGCCTCGGCCTGGTGCCCGATCCGGAACTGGCACTGACCTTCTTTGAGCGCGCCGCCGATTTGCGCCATCCGCAGGCGCAGTTCAACTTCGCGGCACTGATCGACGACGGGCTGATCCCGAGCAAAGGCCCCGATGACGCCGCATGGTACCTCTATGCTGCGTTGCGATCAGGCAGCAGGGACGTCCTTGATCTTTTGTCCGAGCGCCCGATGATGTTTTCCGTTGAGACCCGCAAGGCGCTTCAACTGCAACTGCAGGCCTATGACTTTTACGACGGGCAGATCGACGGCGACTTCGGCGGGGCCACGAGGCGGGGTATCCGACGCGCCTTTGGCATCAGGGAATGAGGTTCTTTGACGAAGACCCGACGACGACCATCGAGCATCGTCATCGTCATCGTCATCGTCATCATGGCCATGCCAGCGAAGGCCGGCTCTGCGTCAACTCTGCGCTGTCTTGGGCGG
>JBLRXE010000638.1:0-515 GCA_047920895.1 Roseovarius sp. | reverse complement strand
CCATTGAGCCTGATTGTCACTTGGCCGATCTCAATCTCGATAGGGTTAGCGGATGCAGCGTCAGACTTGGTAAGCGGTGCAGACACTGCTGGCACAGGAGCATCGCCGCAATCATCCGACACCACGATCGGCGCAAAACAAAAGTCGTCCTCTTCAACTGCGGGTAAAACCAACCTGCCGTCACGCGCCCGACTGCGCCATTCAGACAGATGGTTTGCCCGAAGCCCATACCGCGTAGCAACCCCGTTCACCGTCGCCCCAGGCTTCAAACTCTCAGCCACGATCCGAGCCTTGACCTCATCTGGCCAGCGTCGCTGACCATTGGTCCGTATGTCCACCCCGTAGCCCCTGAGAAACTCCACCGTAGTCGCCATCGCGAAACTCCTGCACCGATCTCCATCGGACACGGCATCGCAGGTCAGACAATCGAACAAAAGGTGAGGGCCAGCGACCGCTTACCGTTGGATGGTTGAGGCGATCATCATCATGGTGATCATGATCTTTCCGATACGGCC
>JBLRXE010000637.1:0-516 GCA_047920895.1 Roseovarius sp. | reverse complement strand
ACCCTACCGGAGAACGTCCATGGCCGCCCAGAAACCGCGCGGGCTTCGCCTGAGCTACGCAAGGCTCCACTCAGCCCGCGCTACCGTCGGAATTACACCACACCCAGGGACGCTACCCTCGTTCGGAAAGATACCCACGACATCCGTGCGTCGCTTGATTTCTCCGTTCAGACGCTCGATCGTAAGCATCCGGCGAGGGACGCGGTCACGCGGCCTTGACGGCTTCCTGATGGGCCCTCCAGTTCCATGGAAGCAACTCGGGCAAGCGTGACACGGTGATGTCCTGCATGCGCGCAAGGACATCTGCCATCCAGGCCTGTGGATCGATATCATTCATCTTGCAGGTGACGATCAGGGTATACATGAAGGCCGCGCGCTCGCCGCCGCGTTCAGACCCCGCAAACAGCCATGATTTTCTGCCCAATGCGATCCCTCTGAGGGCGCGCTCGGCGGCATTGTTGGTCAGGCAGATGCGCCCATCGTCGAGGAAAGCAGTGAACGCGCCCCACCGCTCGC
>JBLRXE010000636.1:0-518 GCA_047920895.1 Roseovarius sp. | reverse complement strand
ATAGCGGGGTCCGCCTCCACCTCGTTGATGTCGATCCCGTAATCCGTGGCGACGCGCTTCGTGATCGTGGTGAATTCCATCGCCTTGAAGAAGGCGATCAGCCTGCGCGCATCGAGGTCGTTGAGGCCGAGTTCGTCGAGGGGCACGGGAACCGGAGCGTTTTCGTCGAGCAGCACCAGCCGCTTCGAGAGCCGGGCCTTGTCGGCGTTCTCGATCAGCGTCTCGCGGCGCTTGGGCTGCTTGATCTCGGAGGCGCGCGACAGCAGCGTTTCGAGATCGCCATATTCCTGAATGAGCTGCGCCGCCGTCTTCGGCCCGATGCCGGGGACGCCTGGCACGTTGTCGGAGGTGTCGCCCGTCAGCGCCAGAATATCGGCGACCATGTTGGGCGGGACGCCCCAGCGCTCGATCACGGCGGCCTCGTCGAGATCGCGCTCGGGGCGGTAACCGGGCTTGCCCTTCACGCCCGATTCGAAATCGTAGAAACGGACGCGCGGCCCCACGAGTTGCATCAGATC
>JBLRXE010000635.1:0-529 GCA_047920895.1 Roseovarius sp. | reverse complement strand
GGGCGGGGCTTGCCCGCACCATGGGCGTTCATCGCGCACATAGCTCCAGAGGCGCGCCGTTTGCGCTTTGCCTTTGGCCTGCATCTTGACGGGCGTGTCATCGGCGAACAGTGCAGGTCCAGCCCGAACCAGTTTACCGATATGAGCTGCCAGTGGTTCCATAAGCGCTGTTGATCGCCCAACCCAATCGGTAAGTGTGGACCGATGCAGGTCGACCTTGTCACGGGCATAGATTTCAGACTGGCGATAAAGCGGAAGGTGATCGCAATATTTGCCGACCAGCACATGGGCCAACAGACCCGGACCAGGACGCCCGCGGGTGATCGGGCGTGAGGGCAGTTCGGCCTGAGCAAATGCCTCGCAACAGGTGCAGGTCATGCGCGGCCGCACGATCCGTTTCACCACGAAATGGCCGGGGACGTATTCCAGCTCTTCTGTCACGTCCTCGCCGAGCTGCTTAAGCGCGCCGCCACAATCGCCGCAGCTATCACCTGGCGACAGGATTTCTTCCTGTCGTTCAAGATGATCG
>JBLRXE010000634.1:0-529 GCA_047920895.1 Roseovarius sp. | reverse complement strand
CCGTCAGTACCAGCAGCGAAAAGACCTGACCCACCTGATCATCCAGGTACGCAGAGAAGAACAGCAGGTTGAGATTGACGGCCAAGAGCAACAACTCGATGGACATCAACATCACCAAAAGGTTGCGCCGATTGAGAAAGATGCCCCACAGGCCCAGCAGGAAGAGGCCCAAAGAGAGCACCAGGCAGTGTACCAGGTCCACAGCGGGATTCTTTTCTCGTCAAGGTGGCAGGATTCGAACCTGCGACCCCCTGTTCCCAAAACAGGTGCGCTGACCCACTGCGCTACACCCTGGTGCGGGTTCAACGCACCCTACAGGGTTCGAACCTGTGACCCCCAGCTTAGAAGACCGGCGCTCTCTCCCACTGAGCTAAGGATGCGCGGTCGCGGGACCCAGGGTCCGGAGAAGGCCCTGCGCAGCGCGAAGGCCCACTCGAGCGCACAGCGCGAAGGCCCACTCGAGCGCACAGCGCGAAGGCCCACTCGAGCGCACAGCGCGAAGGCCACAAAGAGCAGCAGGCGCATAAGC
>JBLRXE010000633.1:0-537 GCA_047920895.1 Roseovarius sp. | reverse complement strand
GTGAGGTGCCGTTCCGAGGGGTGCAATCAAGGTGAGCGGCAGGCTGCCGATGGCCGCGGTGGCCGGGGAGGCGCAGCGGCAGGCACCGGTCAGCCGGGGTGAGGAGGGTGTGCAGGACGTGCCCTCCGCCGCGCGCGGCATCGGCTTTGTCGATCAACTGCCCCAGAGGCAGGGCCTTGATGCCCAGGGCCGGCGGCTGGCCAACGCGGTTCTGGCCGCCGAAGGGGGCGAGGGGCTGGCCGAATTGCAACGTTTCCTGCGAGTGATGGAAAAGGCCGAGCGGCTGTCGCTCAGCTTTCGATTCGAAAGCGGCACCTCGGCACCTGATGTCCAGTCGCGCGCCTATATCGAGACGCTGGCCCGCGACATCGAGGCCGGGCTTTATGACGGGCGCGAACTGGTCTTTGCGGGGTTCACCGATGGCGAAGGTCCGCTGGATGTGAATCTGCGCCTTTCGCGTGCGCGGGCCGAGGCAATCCGCGATGCCGTGTCCCGGGCCGCGCCGCTGCGTGCCGAGAATGCCGTGACGCTGACAGC
>JBLRXE010000632.1:0-537 GCA_047920895.1 Roseovarius sp. | reverse complement strand
GATGTCGCAGCGATGGTTTCGCCCTGCGCCACGAGGCTGGCCGTGGCCGTCAGCAGCCCTGAGCGCTGCATCTGCCAGGAGAGCGTATCCAGCACGCAGCCGGAATACATCGCAAAGCGCGGCACCTCTGGCATGCCGGTCTCGATGGACATTGAGGGCAACACCCAACCGCCCGAGCGGAACTCATGGGTATAGGGCGCAGCTGTGCCAGTAGTTGTGGGATTGCCAAAAGCCGCCTTGAGCCAGACCCCAAAGCCCTGCGCATCAATCGGCACTACGAGATTGCCGTCTGCCGTCAGCGCATCCTTGATGGGCGGCAGCGGATCGCGGCCATAGCCCAAGAGCTCGCTGTTCAGGAGCGGCTGCTCCGCCCCCAGCGTCGCGCTGGCAAAGGGCATCCGTGTAAAACCGCTCGCAGGCGGTGTCCCATATGTCGTCTCGAACGCCAGCGCCATCTGCGCCCGCGCGCCTTGCGCTCGTGCCATTGTTTCTCTCCGTAAATGTCAGATTTTGTCGTTAAGCCAGCGCGTCGCTGGT
>JBLRXE010000631.1:0-539 GCA_047920895.1 Roseovarius sp. | reverse complement strand
GACGCGCTACATTCTGGGCTTCGAGCCGGGCTTCACACCGCATGTGCCAGACCCGTGTCCGGAAACCGGACATGGAAATCCAGACGACGGCGAAACCTGTGCAGAACCAGCGCCTTTCGATGACGAAACGCATGTTGACGCCGAGCCGTGTCCAGAAACCGGACACGGGTGCGAGGTCCGAGCCGTGTCCGATTTTCCGGCCGACCCGTGTCCGGAAAATGGCCAGAGCCGTGTCCGGAATCCGGACACTAACCCTGTAAGGGAACCTTTAAGTAAACCAGTAAAGGAGGAGGAGGGCGCATGCGCGCGTGACGGCCTCGATGAGAGGTTTTTCGCGGAGTTGCTCAAAGCGCTGGGCTTTGCGCCTGACAGCGCCCTGCCCGGCTGGTGGCAAGGCTGGCCACCCCGCGAGCACGTCCGGCGCTGGCGTGACGATCTGGGGCTCATTGAGGAGGCGATCCTCGCTGTTGCCGAGGCTTCGCGACGCGATCATCCCGAACCGCCGGATGGGCCCAAAGCCCTCGATCGCGCTATGCAAC
>JBLRXE010000630.1:0-550 GCA_047920895.1 Roseovarius sp. | reverse complement strand
CGACGCGCGGATCTGGTCGGAAACCACGCGCGTTGATCTGCGCGTGACGGAAGTGCCAGCCCCGCGCCCCGGCGACCGCATGGAGATCGACAGCGAGGCGTTTCTCATCCAAGGCGAGCCGGTGCGCGACCGCGAGCGGTTGGTCTGGACCGTCGATCTGCGCCCGGCATGAAACTGAAACTCGACATCACACCCGACATTGTCGCGATGATGGCCGCAGAGATCAGCGCAGGCGAAATGGCTGTCAGTGCTGCGACGCGGGAAGCTGGCGACGGCCTCAAGACCGCCTGGCGCGCGCAGATCACCGGCGCGGGGCTTGGTGCGCGGCTGGCGCGGACCATCCGGTCGGAGCACTATCCAAGGGGCAAGCCCAGCCTGAACGCGGCGGCGCTGGTCTGGTCCAAGGCACCCACGATCATCAATGCACACGACACCGGACCGCTGATCCGTTCGAAGAACGGGTTCTGGTTGGCGATCCCGACACCGGCGGCGGGCAAGTCTTCGCGCGGTGGAAGGATCACGCCCGGCGAATGGGAACGTCGCACTGGTT
>JBLRXE010000629.1:0-550 GCA_047920895.1 Roseovarius sp. | reverse complement strand
GCCGCGGCGACGCCGTCGGTGTCATGGCCTGGAACACGCCCCGGCACATGGAGGTCTGGTACGGCGTCACCGGCGCCGGCTGCATCCTGCACACCCTCAACCCGCGCCTGTTCGCCGAACAGCTCGACTACATCATCAACCACGCCCGCGACCGCGCGATCCTGTTCGACGCCGACATGCTGCCGATCTTCGAGGCGCTGAAGCCCAAGCTGCCGCTGGTCGAACGCTACATCATCCTCTGCGACCGCGCGCAGATGCCGGCGAACACGCTTGACGCCATCTGCTATGAGGACTGGCTGGCCGAGCAGGACGGCGATTTCGCCTGGGTGGACGGGGAGGAACGCGATCCCTGCGGCCTCTGCTACACCTCCGGCACCACCGGCAACCCCAAGGGCGTGCTTTACGAGCACCGCTCCAACGTGCTGCACGCGCTCTATTCCCTGCACCCCAACTGCATCACGATGGACAGCAACGACCTGATCTATCCGGTCGTGCCGCTGTTCCACGCCAACGGCTGGGGGCTGGCCTACACCACGCCGATGTCGGGCGC
>JBLRXE010000628.1:0-552 GCA_047920895.1 Roseovarius sp. | reverse complement strand
CCGAAGACCTTGCTGTCGCAAGTTCGCTATAAGGACAAAATTTCGATTAAGATTAGGATTAAGATTAGGAGTAAGATGTCATTATGCAAAAAGACGCCAAAATTTACGTTGCCGGACACCGGGGAATGGTCGGGTCGGCCGTGCTGCGGGCACTCAAAGCGGAGGGTTACGAAAACATCGTTACTCGCACGCGCAAGGGGCTCGACTTGACAAATCAGGCGGCGGTGCGCGATTTCTACGCCTCGGAAAAGCCGGACGTGGCGGTTATCGCCGCCGCTCGTGTTGGCGGCATCCATGCCAACAACACTTACCCGGCGGAGTTCATGTTCGAGAATCTGGCCATCGCTCAGAACACGATCGACGAGGCCTATCGCGCCGGGGTGGGGCGCCTCCTCTTTCTCGGCAGCACTTGCATTTATCCCAAGCTGGCATCACAGCCCATGCAGGAAGATGCCCTCCTAACCGGTCCACTGGAGCCGACCAACGAGGCCTATGCCATCGCCAAGATCGCGGGTCTCAAGCTTTGCCAGTTCTACCGCCGTCAATACGGAG
>JBLRXE010000627.1:0-552 GCA_047920895.1 Roseovarius sp. | reverse complement strand
CCCTGACGACGAACTCGCCCTCAACGGATTCGTCGGCTGGACGCCCGGCGGCTCCTGGTCCTTCATCCTTCGCTCGGCCAACACCTTCGGCCTCGGCAACGACGAGGACAACGGAGACGTGCTGACGGCCGGGCCCAGCTACACACGCCACGATGCGCAGCTGATGGCCAGCTACCGGATGCGCAACTCCATGTCTCTGGTAGGCGGCGTGTCCACCACCTATGCCGGAGAGAACGTGGGCGTCGGCAATACCGGGTTTGTCGCCATGACGCTGCCGTTCTAGCCCGCATATCTCACCACCGTTCGTGGCGAGGGCGTCGAGGCGCCGCTGTGATGGGAGGCGTGTAGGTCGGCCTTCAGGCCGACGACGGCGGCTCCGATGGGCACTGCCGTCGGCCTGAAGGCCGACCTACACGCCCTGCGACGCGCTCAGTTCCCCTCGCCCGGCGCGTGCCGCACGGGTTCCAGTGACATCAGGTAGACCGCGATGGCGCGCCGGTCTTCGGCGGTGAGGTGGCTGGTGCCCTCGTTGATGACGTCGGCCATGCTGCC
>JBLRXE010000626.1:0-553 GCA_047920895.1 Roseovarius sp. | reverse complement strand
CATGTAGTCCATGAGCGCGCCGGGCGCCGCGCCCGTGCCGCCGTCGGCGCTGTCGACGGTGATGAAGTCCGGCGCGCTGTCCGGGCCGCGCTCATGGATCCCGGCGAACACCGAGTCCAGCCAGCCGTAGGCACCCAGCACGAACTTGATGCCCACGGGCTTGCCGGTGACGTCGCGCACCCGCTCGATCATGTCCAGCAGTTCGGGCACATCGCGCACGTCCGGATGGCCGTTGGGACTGATGGAATCCATACCCGCCGGGATGCCCCGGATCGAGGCAATCTCCGGCGTGACCTTGCCACCGGGCAGGATACCGCCCTTGCCGGGCTTGGCCCCCTGACTGAGCTTGATCTCGAACATGCGCACCCGCTCCATGCCTGCCAGTTCCCGCAGCCGCGCCATGGAGAGCCTGCCCGATTCGTCCCTGACACCGTACTTGGCAGTGCCGATCTGGAACACCAGGTCGCAGTCGCCTTCCAGGTGATAGGGCGAGAGCCCGCCCTCCCCCGTGTTCAGCCAGCATCCGGCCAGTGCCGCGCCCCGGGACAGGGCG
>JBLRXE010000625.1:0-556 GCA_047920895.1 Roseovarius sp. | reverse complement strand
GCAGGTTGAACCGCATATCCACCGCATTCCGCAAAATGCGATACACATCGCCCGGCGTCTCATCGCGGCTGGAAGGCCAGCCGACGCGCTAGTATTTCTTGAAGCGGCTGAGCTTGAAGAAGATGATTGGGATCGCATCGTATGGCAAGATGCTCGGCTTGAGGTGCTGGAGGCCATGGGAAGGACAGGCGAGGCACAGGAGTTCCGCTGGGCCTGCTTCGAGCGAGATTTATCTGCGGAGTATCTGCGTGCATATCTTCGGAAGCTGCCCGATTTCGAAGACATCGAGGCCGAGGAGCGGGCCATGGCCATCGCTATGGGCGATCCGGATGTGCTGCTGGCGGTGCAGTTCTTCCTTGAATGGCGTTCTCCCGCGCGCGCGTCGGAGCTGATTGTCCGGCGGCACCTGGAGATCAATGGCAATGCCTACGAGGTCTTGTCACAGGCTGTGGATGCCCTCGCGGCCGGCTATCCCTTGGCGGCCACGCTTACCGCGCGGGCCATGATCGATTTCACACTGCGCCAAGCGCGGTCGAAGCGCTATCGCCACGCTGCA
>JBLRXE010000624.1:0-557 GCA_047920895.1 Roseovarius sp. | reverse complement strand
CCCGCGCTGCGTTCCAGTTGAGATCAAGCGCAACCGGCATGGTGATCGCGCCACCAGCGTCGTGGTCGGGACGGAACGGGTTCTCGTTCGGGGCAAGTGGCGCACGCTCGAGGTTCGCGCTTGCCCAGTAACCTTCTCGCCTCACCCACATCAGATCGAGGCCGCGCGACGAGGCTATGACGAATGGTGGCAGGCGCTGAGGTGGGTGCGAGACGGGTTGATGGCGGGCGGCATGCTGCGGGAGGTCGAGATGACCCTCATGATGCCAAAGTTGCGGCCGTGGAGAACTCGTTGAACTTGTTGTGAAGAGCGGACACTCATGTTTCAACCAGATTATGGTTGAAGCGTCTTTTATGGCGAAACAGGGGCGCCGGCTGTGGCCGACGAGTTCACACTTGTAGAACCCTGCCGTGGGAATGGGGTATCATACAGAGACAGGCAAAGTGACCAGCCCGATGGATTCTGTGAAGATGTTGGAGAAAATGGCCAGTCTTGTCGCCGTGGGGGAAAAGTTTGCGGTCGAAACCTGTGGCAAGACCGGGTATGCGCTCCTCCAG
>JBLRXE010000623.1:0-559 GCA_047920895.1 Roseovarius sp. | reverse complement strand
ATCACATCGACGCCCTTTCCCGGGGTCAGATCCAGATCACCGTGTCTCTGGCCTGCAGCGATCCGGGCTGCGTACTTTGCCAGCGGGATGTCCCTGACCTTGCTGACAAAAGGGACGGTGCGACTGGCACGGGGATTGACCTCCAATACGTACACGGTGTCATGCTTCATCGCGAATTGAATGTTGATCAGGCCGACGGTATCGAGCGCCAGTGCGAGTTCGCGCGTGTAACGCTCGATACGCCGGCGTGCATCGGGCAACAGGTGATAGGGAGGAATGGCACAGGCACTGTCGCCGGAATGAATGCCCGCTTCCTCGATATGCTGCATGATGCCGGCAATGAAAACGTCTTCTCCGTCACAGAGCGCATCGACATCGAATTCGTATGCGTTTTCGAGAAAGGCATCGATGAGAATCGGCCTGTCTTCGGAAATGACGGCCGCCTGGCGGACGAAACGCCGCAATGCCTCTTCCGTATAAACAATCTCCATACCTCTTCCGCCGAGAACATACGAAGGTCGCACCAGCACGGGATAGCCGATGCGCTCGGCGATTGCGG
>JBLRXE010000622.1:0-561 GCA_047920895.1 Roseovarius sp. | reverse complement strand
TTTCAGCCACTTGAGCGTATATGACAACCTGCGCCTCGGTGCCCTGCCGCTGAAGCTCAAAAAAACTGTCGAAACAGAGCGTATGGATGCCGTTTTTGAACACTTCCCCAAGCTGCGGGAACGGATTCGCCAGCAGGCCGGCACCCTCTCCGGCGGCGAACAGCAGATGCTGGCCATGGGACGAGCGCTGATGGCGAGCCCTTCCCTGCTGCTGCTGGATGAACCCAGCCTCGGGCTGGCACCTAAGATAACCGATGAGATTTTCGCCATCATTCACCGACTTTCCCGCTCCGGCACCACCATCCTGCTGGTCGAACAAAATGCCGCCCGCGCCCTGTCCGGATCGGACTACGCCTACCTGCTGGCAGGCGGCAAGGTGGTCGAACAGGGGCAGAGCCGCAAGCTGCTCAATGACCCGGCATTGCGTTCTGCCTTTCTAGGAGCCGCAAGTGACGATAATCCCGCTGCCAGCCGCCTCGGCGCAGCCGGACTGACCAATATCCGCCTGGAGAAAAACACCATGTCTAAACCCACCTTCATGCCTGCCTTCAGCGACGAAAC
>JBLRXE010000621.1:0-565 GCA_047920895.1 Roseovarius sp. | reverse complement strand
CTCGATGCCGCGCACCTCCAGCGGAGAGTCGGCGTGCGTGTTCAGCGTCACGCCGCCCCGCGCCGCCTTCTCCCCCAGGAAATCCGACAGCCCGTGCAGCAGCGCCGCAAGGTCGAACGGCTCGCGCGCCTCGCGCACCAGTTCGGCGTCGAGGCGGGAGGCGTTGGAGATGTCGGTCACGAGGCGGTCGAGCCGGGCCACGTCGTGTTCGATCACCCCCAGCAGCCGGTCGCGGTCGGCGTCGCGCCGGGCGTAGCGCAGCGTCTCCACCGCCGACCGCAGCGACGTCAGCGGGTTCTTGATCTCATGCGCCACGTCGGCGGCGAAGGTCTCGGTCGCCTCGATGCGGGAATAGAGCGATTCGGTCATCCGCCGCATGGCGCCCGACAGGTGGCCGATCTCGTCGCCCCGGCGGCTCATGTCGGGCAGGGCGACGCGCCCGCCGTCGCCGTCGCCGCGTTCGGCCGACAGGGCGGCGCGGGCCAGCCGCTCGATCGGGCGGGAGATGGCGTTGGCCAGCAGCAGCGACAGCACCACCGACACCGCCAGCGCCACCATGAACACC
>JBLRXE010000620.1:0-568 GCA_047920895.1 Roseovarius sp. | reverse complement strand
CTGCAGATCCTGCCCGGCTGGACCCTGTCGCTGCTGCCCCCCGTGGACCTGCCACACGCGATCCCCCAGGCGGGGAGCCGCAGGCGGTGGTGGCAGAGGCTGTTTGCAAGTGGGAAGTGAGAATTGGGAAGTGGGAATGCAGCCACCATCCCCCACCCTTCCGTAGGTCGGGCTTCAGCCCGACAGCGGCGGCACCGACCGGCAATGGCGTCGGGCTGAAGCCCGACCTACGTTATCCTTCGCTCCATCCTTCGCTCCATCCTTCGCTTCATCCTTCATCCTTCATCCTTCATCCCTCCCAACACCCCCCTCCCGCGCAGCTCGGTGAGGATCTCCAGGCCGCCCCGGATGACCACGCCGGGATCCGCATGTCCCAGCTCATCGGCGATCTGCTCCAGCAGTTCCCGGGACGTGCGGTCTGCGTTGTTCTGGATCAGGTGAACCAGCCGGGCGGTCACCGGATTGAGTTCCAGGAAGGCAATGCCGTCGTCGGGCGTGCGGTGCACCAGCAGGTGGTGGGGCGTGCCCGACGGCTGTGCCGGACGGTGCTGCGGCCCGATGCGGTGCA
>JBLRXE010000619.1:0-568 GCA_047920895.1 Roseovarius sp. | reverse complement strand
GGGTAAGAAACGCACGACCAGAAAGGCTCCGTCTCGCAGATGAATATCATACTTCTGGGGCCCCCGGGGGCTGGTAAAGGCACGCAGGCCCGTCACCTGATGGACCAGCGCAACATGATCCAGCTGAGCACCGGCGATATGCTACGCGACGCCCGCACCAGCGGAACCGAGATGGGCCGGATCGTGGCTGATGTGATGGACCGGGGTGAGCTTGTGACGGACGAGATCGTCATCGGCCTGATCCGCGAGAAGCTGGAAGGTGACAAGGCTGGCGGTTTCATCTTTGACGGTTTCCCGCGGACGCTGGCACAGGCCGATGCTCTGTCGAACCTGTTGGAGGCCGTGGGCGAGCGCCTTGATGCTGTGATCGAAATGCGCGTTGACGATGCGGCCCTCGTGGCGCGGGTCACCGGACGGTTCACCTGCGGCGACTGCGGCGAGGTTTATCACGACGTGACGCATCGCCCGGCGGTTGAAGGTGTCTGCGACAAATGCGGCGGCACCAACATGAAGCGCCGAGCTGATGACAACGAGGAAAGCCTCCGTCAGCGCTTGATGGAATACTACA
>JBLRXE010000618.1:0-571 GCA_047920895.1 Roseovarius sp. | reverse complement strand
CCGGTGTCGGCAATGGCGCCACGCAGGCAGGACACGATCCGGGCCGCGGAATCCATCAGGGTCCCGTCCCAGTCGAATACGAGGAGTTGGTAGGATTTTTCGGTCATCGATCAGTAGGAGCCGCAGTGGCTCTGCTCGGTCAGGGGGTCAGGGGGTCAGGAGTAAGGGGTGAGGCGTGAGGGGGACTGACCTCACGCCTCACGCCTCACGCCTCACGCCAATTCAGACGTCCATGGGCTCCAGGCGTTCCAGCACCGCCTCCAGTTCCGGCGGCAGCGGGGCGTGCACCCGGTAGGGGCGCCTGTGGCCCGGCAGGTGGAAGCGCAGGCTCTCCGCGTGCAGGAACTGACGTCTGAGCCCCAGGCGTTTCATGCGCCGGTTGAACTCGAAATCCCCGTACTGGCTGTCACCCGCAACGGGAAAACCCTCGTGGGCCGCGTGCACCCGTATTTGATGGGTGCGCCCGGTGCCGATCTCAACCCCCATCAACGTGGCATCGGTGAAATGCCGGCGGGGGAAGAAGAAGCTCTCCGCGTGCCTGCCTTCCTCATCCACGGTCACCCGCCGCACC
>JBLRXE010000617.1:0-572 GCA_047920895.1 Roseovarius sp. | reverse complement strand
TGTGCCATCCGGCTTGATCCATAAGAACAGCGGCGTGTGCATTGGGTGCCACAGCTTGGGATATCTCAGCAAGATGCAGGGCCATTGTTTCGGTATTACACGTTGGCAGAACAAGGCCGGCAGCTTTCCCGAGGGCCGGGCAGATCGCTCCAAAGATGTAGCTTGAACTTGTGCGTTGATCCTGTGGAGCCGAGGGCCGCGTACCGCGCTTCGCCCATCGCCGCGTGATCTTGTTTTTCTGGCCCACGCGCGCGTTCGCCATTGTCACTCGGACCAATGGCGTTCCAATGGCTCACTCCTGGAACCAGATCTCAATCACAGTGCCTTGCAGGAGGCGTGCGCGGAGCTTTGCCACCGCGGTTGCAAACCCTTTTTTTTAAACTCCTCCAGCGCGACAACATCCTGTGCGTGATGGCGCGGCCGAGCTGTGAGTTTCACATAGCCGAGGGCTCTGAGTTCCCGGCTTATCGACGTTTCATGAAGTGAAATTCCAAATGTGTCTTGTATCCACTTCCTCAGGTCACTCAAGCGCCAGCGCACAACCCCATGGATCGATGGGTTCGGACCGCTTC
>JBLRXE010000616.1:0-576 GCA_047920895.1 Roseovarius sp. | reverse complement strand
TGGCGGGGCCCCGCCACCACGCCACGTCCTCCATTACAGGGTCATCAGGCTTCCACGATCATGCGGCCGGCCATCTCCATATGCAAGGCATGGCAGAACCAGCTGCAGTAGTACCAGTACACCCCGGCCTTGTCGGCCGTGAAGGTGATCGAGGAGGTCTGCTGCGGGCTGATCTCCATGCTCACCCCGTGGTCCATCATGACAAAGCCGTGGGAGAGATCCTCGATCTGGTCGAGGTTGGTGATCACCACGGTGACCTCGTCGCCCTTCTTCACCCGGAACTGCTCCAGGCCGAAGGAGGGGGCGACCGCGGTCATGTAGACCCGCACCTTGTTGCCGTCGCGGATGACCTTGTTGTCGGTATCCACGTTGACCCCGTCGCGTTTGGCCATCTCGACGGTCTCGGCGAAATAGGGGTCGTTGCGGTCCCAGATCTGTTTGGTCGTGATCTGGTCGCGGCGGATGATGACCGCATCGTGGGGCTCGGCAAAGGTGGGGGTGTCGTGCACCAGCACCATCTCATCGCCCGAGATGTCGATCATCTGGTCGCACTCGGCATGCAGCGGGCCCACGGGC
>JBLRXE010000615.1:0-577 GCA_047920895.1 Roseovarius sp. | reverse complement strand
TTGGGCCGACACCGACCAGCGTGTGCTCCTGCGCCGGGGTGCTGTCGGGCAAGTCCGGCGCGGGCGGATCGCCTTTGTCGCCGAGGTGCGCAGCCTGGCACATCTCCTCGGCCAGACCGTCGGGCGGACGTTTCAGGCCGGATGCGATGCGGAACTTGGCGATGCGCGCTGCGGGATCGATCTGGAAAACGCGATCTACAAGGGCACAGGCGTGGTGACCGACCTGCTGCGCGACCGCGCCTTCCGGGCCTCGGGCCTCGCCGGTTTCGAAGCTGGGTGGTTTGCTGCCGGAACCCTCACCTGGACCAGCGGGGCGAATGCCGGGCGCATCACCGAGGTTCTGGCGCATGAGCTGGCGGGTGGCATCGCCACCCTGACCCTGCTGGAAGCGCCGGTCCGCGCCATTGCTGAAGGCGACAGTTTCATCGCGCGGGCAGGCTGCGACAAGCGCATCGCCACCTGCACGGGCAAGTTCGCCAACACCCCCAACTTCCGGGGCTTTCCACATATCCCCGGGCAGGACGCGGTCCTCAGATATGCGTCGCAAGATGGCAGCCATGAGGGAAAAGTCCTGTGA
>JBLRXE010000614.1:0-579 GCA_047920895.1 Roseovarius sp. | reverse complement strand
CCTCATCGGGAACCTCTCTCCATATGTTACCCAAATGGGAACTTGTCAAGCGTCATGTGCCAGCCCTGAGTGTCGTACACTCGAAATCATATCCATAGCGAACGTGCGCGCTCACCTCACCACTGGCAGATCCGATATGCGCGTCGTGTAGCGGGGACTGCGGTGATTGGCGCGTAGCTGCCATGATCGCGACATGCCCTCACTGGCCAGGACCATCGTCTTCCTGCCGAACCGGCTGTTGACAGCATCAGGGCCAGAGCATCGCCCAAAGGGGGGGTAATCTCCCCCTTTTTAACGGGGTGCATCCGTAGAACTTACGCGGCCATTTTCAGTTTCATTGCGGGTGTGATGCCGCTGGACCGCGAATTTTGAACAGCTACAATCAATCCCGCCCTTTTTGCATGGGTGCATGAGTTGCCGCTGGACCGCGAATTTTGAACAGCTACAATCTTCCACTTCTACCCGTGGTGGGAACTGCCCGTTGCCGCTGGACCGCGAATTTTGAACAGCTACAATCAGGCGATAGTTGAACGGGTTAAGCGGCAAGTTGCCGCTGGACCGCGAATTTTGAACAGCTAC
>JBLRXE010000613.1:0-583 GCA_047920895.1 Roseovarius sp. | reverse complement strand
CCGCCTTCGTCGCCTGCGAAGAGGATTTCTATCGCAAGATCGCGGCGGGCACCGGCAATCCCCTGCTCGCCTCCTGCTATGATCTCGCGATCGAGGCTTGCTTGCAAACCCACCGCTCCACCATGATGCGCCGCCATCTCACGCCCAAACGCATCGAGGATTACCAGAAACGCTATAACGCGCTTTTCAACGCCATTTCCTCGCGCGATGTCGAAACCGCCGTGGAATACATCAAGCTGCACCTGATCGAGGAACAAAAGACGCTGCTGCAAGAGGACTGAGCAATTTCAGAAAAAGTTGATAGACTTTTTCGGTTCGAAATTGCGACCGCTCAAACCCCGCCGCTGTGCCTCAGCTCACCACCAGCCGCGCCTCAAGACAGGCCTTGCCCGCCCCCTGCCCGTGTCGCTGATGCCAAAGCTGGCCAAGGGCCGCCATTTCCGCCCGCAACAGCGCCTCATGCCGTTCCAGCCAGTCGGGAATCGACCCGAAATCGACAATCCGCGCCTTGCCGCCTTGGATTTGCACCACCGGCCAATCCCCGATCAGCGTGTGATCGAGGCCAAACATATCCTGCCCCCAC
>JBLRXE010000612.1:0-590 GCA_047920895.1 Roseovarius sp. | reverse complement strand
TGGCCGCCATCCAGCGACGTGGACAGGGCTATATGCTCATCCATGTGGACGGGGGCGCCAGCGGCGCATCGCCCAGGGTCAACAATGAGCACATCGGCAGTCGGGCCCGGCTTCTGAAAGACGGGGACACCATCGACATCGCCGGGATTCGCATGAAGTTCGAGGAGGCGGGAAGCGGAAGGCGTGAGGCGTGAGGCGTGAGGCGTGAGGCGTGAGGCGTGAGGCGTCCAGGATTGTAGCGGGACACCTTGACGCCCCACCGATCGAGTGCCAAGCCTTGCACACCGGACGCCGTTCACCCCGGTCAGGCGGCCCTGACCAGATCCAGGCGAGGCACGGCGGCGAGCAGCTTGCGCGTGTAGTCGTTCTCGGGGCGGTTGCAGACCCGGTCCGTCGGCCCGTATTCCACCACCCGGCCCTGATACATCACCGCCATGGTGTCGGAAAGGTACTCGACCACCCCCATGTTGTGGGTGATGAACAGCAGCGTCAGGGAGCGCTCCTCCTTGAGATTCTGAAGGATCTGCAGGATCTCCGCCTGGACAGACACGTCCAGGGCGCTGGTCACCTCGTCACAGACAATGAAGCCG
>JBLRXE010000611.1:0-592 GCA_047920895.1 Roseovarius sp. | reverse complement strand
TTCGAATAACTGCCTCCGATGGCAAATACGCCATCTACGCACTGGTCACCCTGATCGCCGCGTTGCGCGATGTGATCGACTCGCTTTGTGACAGTGCGTGGGCGGTCAATCGGGCCGCTCAATCCGGCGCAGCTGAGGTTCCAGCCATGAAAGAGTTTTTCCAGTTTGCCTAGCCCGCATATCTCACCACCCTTCTACTGCGGCCGCCGATCTGCTCGCTGTGACGGGGCGTACTCCCTTCAGCCGGCTTGACGTAGTGTCGGCTACGCCGGCGCCGTCTTCCGGTCCGCGCGCACCGTCACAGCGGCATCTCGACGCCCTCGCTACGAACGGTGGTGAGATATGCGGGCTAGGCTGACAAACAGTACGTGATGCGGAAGCGGCAGTGGCCAAGACCGATCGAGACAAGAACCTGCTTCTTGGGGCAGTGCCGTCCGGCAACTGTAAAGGCATCCTTGGCGGGGGGGCGGCCGACGGCAGACCCTATGATCAAAGGCTGCTTTAATGTTGGCGCTTATTATTAAAGAATGCTTTAATACTACAAGTTCACATTAAAGCGTCCTTTAACATGAAGCGGACCACGGGCACTTAC
>JBLRXE010000610.1:0-593 GCA_047920895.1 Roseovarius sp. | reverse complement strand
CGCGCTTGTCCCGCCGCACACTCTCATTCACGCGATTTGTTTCAACGGCCCTGTGACATGTGTATTGCCACGGTGTACTGAAAGATCACTGCCCGAATGGACATTGGCAAGGCGAAAACGTATCCGCTGACCAAAGTGTTCAGAACACCGAATCTGGCGCGACAATCATCCGCGCGCAGTGTCAATGTGTGTATCAAGATTTCTGGCAGAGAAAATCTTGTAAATATTTGATTTTATTGGAGGCGAGTAGGAGAATCGAACTCCTGTACACGGATTTGCAATCCGCTGCGTAACCACTCCGCCAACTCGCCGCCTTCACGCGCCTGATTATGCACTCGCGCCTATCGCGTCAAGGGCGCATCATCACCATTGGCCCGATATTGCGCCCTGCAAGGATATGCACATGCAGATGTGGCACTTCCTGCACCCCATCGGGACCGGCATTCGAGATCATCCGGTAACCATGTCCGCCCTCACTTTGCGCCACGCCCAATTGCGCGCAAACATCGCCTATGGCGCGGGTGTAATCCACGATTTCCGCGTCTGTGGCGCTGGGGGCGAAATGGTCGTAGCAGACATATGGCCCCTTGGGG
>JBLRXE010000609.1:0-599 GCA_047920895.1 Roseovarius sp. | reverse complement strand
GTCGAACCCGTAGCGATGATAGACCCCGGCGATGCGGCGCAGCATCTCGGCACGTTCGGTCACGTCCGAGCCGAAATAATCGCGGAATCCCTTCGGGGTCTCGGCCCTCGGGCGGGGGGTCTTGACGGGTTTGGCCATGAGGTCTGGTCTTTCGCGGGGAACTCGCGGCGCGGTCTAGCCCAAGGGGCAGGCGGGGGCAAGGTTGACCGCGCTCGCGCGCCCGCGTAATCCCGTGCCATGACCGAGATTGAGGAAAGACTGGCCCATCTCATCCGCGCCGTCGATGACCTCTCCGAGGTGGTCGCGCGGCAGGACCGCGAGATCGAGCGATTGCGCACGGCGGTGGCCCTGCTCACCCGCCGCGAGGCCGAGCGCGCGCGCGAGGGCGAGGGCGGCATCGTGCTCGGCGACGAGCGCCCGCCGCATTATTGAGCAATCCCGCCACGACCCCAGAAACCGCGTCATCCTCTGGCTTGACCAGAGGATCTTCGGGCGCCGGAACAGAACACTCGCGCGGGGATGACGGCGCGCGGGTGTCTCGCGCCTTCGCGCGCGCAGCTTGCGCTTGCCCCGTCGCCGGGGCGCGGCTAGGCTTTGCC
>JBLRXE010000608.1:0-607 GCA_047920895.1 Roseovarius sp. | reverse complement strand
GTGCCTTTGCAAAAATCATCGCGATCTCGTCGTCGCTGATGTCTGTGGGCAAACCGCGTACCGCAGGGTCGCTGCGCGCGGCGACCATCAGCGCGGTGGTCAGCGGCTCGACATGGACGCGCACGCCGGGGGCAAGGTCGAGCCAGTACGGCGCGTGGGCGAGGTTCAGACGCAGCATGCTCAGTACTCCTCAATTGCGTTGATCAGGGTGACGGTGCACATCCGCTCCAGCGTGGCATCGCGCGCCGCCTGCCAATCAAAGCTGGCCTGCACGCCCTGTGGTCCGGTGATCTCGATGCGCGGGCGCGGCAGGTAGACCGCATGGGCGGTGAGCGTCAGGCTTTCGCCCGAGGGCAGCGTGTAGCCGAACGAGAGCTCGCTGGGCGCGCCGTTGATCGCCTGGTCCACAAGAACCTGATCGGCGAAACGGACCTCGATCCGCCCGGTCAGTGCGGCGATGGACGGGTCCGCCCCGTCGATGCGCCCGTCCGAGCGGATGGTTTCGACGCGGTCGAGGTTGTTGGCATAGGTGATCTCGGCTGAGACGATATTGCCAAGGGCCGCGCCGTTGCGCGTGATCGCGCCGTTGAAATGGCCGAAGCGCTGC
>JBLRXE010000607.1:0-625 GCA_047920895.1 Roseovarius sp. | reverse complement strand
GTGCGGTCCTACAGCAACACCAATCCCTGTAGGGCGCCACTGTGTGACGCAGACTGTAGGGCGGCACTGTGTGACGCAGACTGTAGGGCGGCACTGTGTGACGCAGACTGTAGGGCGGCACTGTGTGACGCATGCCCATAATCTGCCCATACTCAGCCCATAGAAAGACCAAAGGGCCCACAATGGCCAACACATGCGCAACCCATGGCCCCACCGCACACAGTGCGGTCCTACAGCAACACCAGCGGCAGGACAACACCAATCCCTGTAGGGCGGCACTGTGTGACGCAGACTGTAGGGCGCCACTGTGTGACGCAGACTGTAGGGCGGCACTGTGTGACGCATGCCCATAATCTGCCCATACTCAGCCCATAGAAAGACCAAAGGGCCCACAATGGCCAACACATGCGCAACCCACGACCCCCACCGCACACAGTGCGGTCCTACAGCAACACCAATCCCTGTAGGGCGGCACTGTGTGACGCAGACTGTAGGGCGGCACTGTGTGACGCATGCCCATAATCTGCGCATACCCAGCCCATGAAAAGACCAAAGGACTCACAATGGCCACCCCATGCACAACCCACGGCCCCCACCGCACACAGTGCGGTCCTACAGCAACACC
>JBLRXE010000606.1:0-632 GCA_047920895.1 Roseovarius sp. | reverse complement strand
GCCATCGACTATCTGATGCCACCCAAGGGTGACCGATGGGATGCCTTCACCGCTTTCCTGGATGACGGGCGTATCTGCCTGACCAACAACGCCGCCGAACGCGCCCTGAGAGGCATCGCATTGGGCAGAAAGTCGTGGCTCTTCGCAGGGTCTGAACGCGGTGGCGAAAGGGCGGCCTTCATGTATACCCTGATCGTCAGCTGCAAGATGAATGATATCGACCCACAGGCCTGGATGGCAGATGTCCTTGCCCGCACGCCGGACATTACCGTGTCACGCTTGCCCGAGCTGCTCCCATGGAACTGGAAGGCCCAGCAGGAAGCCGTCAAGGCCGCGTGACCGCGTCCCTCGCCGGATGCTTACTCCCCGTCTCGCGCGCCACGGAATGGATGCTGCGCCCATCCCCCAAGATCCATCCACGGATCTTCATTGACGTTTCCATCAGTAACACCTGCTCTTCCTCCGTGCCAAAGCGCACGGATGTTAACAATGCAGGTGGGTCAATTTTAGATGATCATAACCCACCAAAGTGGGTCACTTTTGCATGCTGATTCACAGCGCTGGGCCATGTCTCCAAGCAAGGTGCGGGCCTCTACGTCGCTGAGGTCCCACGCACGGAACAGATTGACGGT
>JBLRXE010000605.1:0-634 GCA_047920895.1 Roseovarius sp. | reverse complement strand
GGTCAGGCATACCGGCGACATCAGCGCGCCTGTTGTCCCGTCGGCTTGTCGAGGCAGGGCTACTGAGGACATTGCAGCCATCTGCAGGGCGCCGGGCCGCCCTCTATGCTTTCGATCCTTTGTTGGACCTGTTGAAAGTGTGATGGCCAAGCTTGGAGGAAATATTGTCAATTACGTGGCAGGGTCTTCGGTGGCGAGGCGGGCAGCTACCGTCTCGGTAGAACCGCGCGATAATTTGCTGACGTATAGCTGACGTAAAACGCAAATGGCTATACACAAGCAAAACGCTCGGGATTTAAGCCATTGATATATTTGAGAGATTTGGTTGCGGGGACAGGATTTGAACCTGTGACCTTCAGGTTATGAGAGGCCACAACTTGCGGTTTTACTTTTTTCATTGCTTTTCAACACCTTATCGATGACGTTCATTGCGTTTCATTGACCTTTTTTGGCTTTTGACGGCTTTTTTGGGGGCAAAATCAACCAAAATAGGCCCGAAAAACAGCGTCAGGGTTTAGCCTGAAGGTCGCAGGTTCGACCTCAGAATGTGTCGCTTTCTATCCATGAAGGGTCTTTTTTAGAACATTTTTTGCGCCTTCAACGACGAGTGAATGATACGCGAAAGCCGCCTCGG
>JBLRXE010000604.1:0-636 GCA_047920895.1 Roseovarius sp. | reverse complement strand
ACCATCCCGCAGATCTCATGGAACCCCCTTCCGGACGCCCCGCCCGGTGACCGCACCCGCCTCAGCCCGGTGGCCAGTGCATCGTGCGGCCTGCAAGCACATGTAAGTGTAAATGATAGACCGACTGACCCGCCTCGGAGTTGCAGTTCATCACTGTTCGATAACCGCGCGTCGCCAATCCGGCCTCGGCGGCGACCTTCCGGGCCGCCAGATAAAGGCGACCCACCAGTTCGGCGTCTCCGGGCTCGAGGTCGTTGATGGTGGCGATATGGCGCCGGGGGATCACCAGCACATGCACCGGCGCCTGGGGATTGAGGTCCCGGAAGGCCAGCACGTGGTCGTCCTCGTAGACGACCTCGGCAGGAATCTCGCCCTGGGCGATCTTGCAGAAGACGCAAGTCGTCATTTCATGACTCCAGAGACAAGTGACAAGTGACAAGATACAAGATAAGGCCACCCTCTTGTATCTTGTCTCTGCGCGGGTCAGTACTCGCGCCTGCCCTCGAAGGCGTGGGAGAGCGTGCCCCGGTCCACATATTCCAGCTCACCGCCGAGGGGCACGCCGTGGGCGATGCGCGTGCTGCGAATGCCCCGGGCGCGGGCCATCTCGCTGATGTAATGGGCCGTGACCTCGCC
>JBLRXE010000603.1:0-647 GCA_047920895.1 Roseovarius sp. | reverse complement strand
ATCGCACGCAGGCGCGATTAAATCCATTCCAGGTTGGCATCGTTTAATATCATAGGGTCGCCACCGGTAAGCAGCACATCGCGGATTTCCGGATGGGCATAGAGCGAGCCCGCGGAGTGAACGGTAATGGTCAAGTCGCCATTCGTCGCAGACGCAACATCCTCGGCAAACTGCATGATATTCTGGGTGTGAAACACCGCGTCGCCATACGGAGTGGGCATGTCCCAGACCGTTTGCGCCTGTGCAGCACTCAGTCCAAAGGCAAAGACCCCCGAGAGGGCAAGGGTAGTGATGTGTTTCATTGTTCTCTCCCTGATTGAGCGTTTGTTGCCGGTTGTTGCCCCGGCTCAAGGAAAGCTTGACGGTTCATTTATAATTTGTCAACAAAATGTAAATGATGCGCAACGGGGATGGATGAGATGAACAAGGTCTGGGATTTCTGGATTGATCGCGGTGGCACCTTCACCGATGTGATCGGGCGAAGCCCCGAGGGCGACATCGAACCGCTCAAGCTTTTGTCCGAAAATCCGGAAGCCTATGAGGACGCCGCCATCGAAGGTATCCGGCGTCTTTTGGGCGGCACCATTGACGCCGGGCGTATCGGCACCGTCCGCATGGGGACAATAGTGGCGACCAACGCCCTTTTG
>JBLRXE010000602.1:0-652 GCA_047920895.1 Roseovarius sp. | reverse complement strand
GGGACTTCACATCGATGGTCGGTTCCGGATCAGCTTTCGGGGCTTCGCCGAACACCCCGGTCGCGCCCTCAAGCAGCTGATCTCGCCACTGCTTGATCTGGTTCGGATGGACATCGAAATCCTGCGCCAGCTCGATCAGCGTCTTCTCGCCCTTGATCGCGGCCACCGCCACTTTCGCCTTGAATGCCGGGCTGTGGTTCCGGCGCGGTCGTCTTGCCATGGTCTTCTCCTCGCTTGCAGCCATCATGCCGCTTTTGCGCAGAAAATCCACTTATCCCGGCTGTTCAGATTTCCGGAGCCACCTCTGTGTATGATGGGCATGCTTGAGAACCCGGCGCAACTCGGCCGGCTCAAGCACCTTCGCAGGCTGCTTGTTCATTCGATGTCTCTATCTGTGGGAAAGCGCGTTGTGCGCCAAAGCGCAATTAAATAACAAATAAACGCGCTTATTGCAAAATAGCACAATTCTAAGTAAATGTGAAGAACGCTACTCGAAGCGGCAAATGCACGCTGCCGTCAGATTAAATGCTGGCCAGGGTCCATACGGCCATGCAGGATGCGCAGTACCAGAATGCCGCAGACGGTCGTGCGGTAGTAAATGGCGTGTGAAACGCATTCATAGCGCCGCAAGCCGTCTTTGACGAAGCTGTAG
>JBLRXE010000601.1:0-658 GCA_047920895.1 Roseovarius sp. | reverse complement strand
CGAGCACGAGTTCGGCAACGGCGTGGCCGTGTTCACCCGCAATGGCGGCGTGGCCCGCGAGTTCGCGCGTCGTATCTCCGTCGGCATGGTGGGCGTGAACGTGCCCATCCCCGTGCCGCTCGCCTTCCACAGCTTCGGCGGCTGGAAGCATTCCCTGTTCGGCGACCACGCGATCCACGGCCCCGAGGGCGTGCACTTCTACACCCGCCTGAAGACCGTCACCGGACGCTGGCCCGCGGCCGGCGAACTCTCGGCCAACAGTTTCATCATGCCGACACACTAGCCCGCATATCTCACCACCGTTCGTAGCGAGGGTGTCGAGATGCCGCTGTGGCGGGGCGCACGCAGTGGAAGACGACGCAGGCGTAGCCGACACTACGTCAAGCCGGCTGGAGCGAGTACGCCCCGCCACAGCGCGCAGATCGGCGGCCGCAGTAGAAGGGTGGTGAGATATGCGGGCTGGCTTTCTCCGTGGCCCCGTGTCTCCGTGAGAGAATATGGTTTCTGGCGTAGCCTGGCAGGAAAACCAATGTTCTCTCACGGAGACACGGGGGCACGGGGAGAACCCCTTAATGCATTTGCTTTCTAGGCGCCTTGGCGGCTTCGCGAGAGAACGAACTTCTGTAGTTGCTTTTGTTCTCTCAACGGCCGCGTCCAC
>JBLRXE010000600.1:0-659 GCA_047920895.1 Roseovarius sp. | reverse complement strand
GGATCGGCTGCACTGTGTCGCGCCGCCTGACCTTGTGCACACCCTCGTGGATAGCGAGCAGATGCAGGTCGTGGTTGCCGAGTACGGTGATTGCCGCATCGCCGAGATCGCGCATGAAGCGCAGCGTCTCCAGCGACTGCGGCCCCCGGTTGACCAGGTCGCCCACCAGCCAGAGCCGGTCGGCAGCCGGATCGAAACGGACCTGCTCCAGCAGGCGCTTGAGTGGATCGAGGCAGCCCTGAAGGTCTCCGACGGCGTAGATGGACATGGTTTGTGAAGGATGAAGGATGAAGGATGAAGGATGAAGGGCATCAGCGGGCCCTGTCTACCCGCAAGGCCGGACGCGGGGTTGATTCATCCTTCCACCTTCAGCCTTCATCCTTGCGAAGGACGATGTGCCTGAACCACCCGCCGGCCAGTGCAGGCGTGTCCTCGATGACGCGAAGGTTGCGGTGCTGCGCGAGCAGGTCTTCGAACACCACGTCGGTGCGGGTCGCCAGGCGGCTGAGGACGGGATTGATCATGCGGCGCAGGGGCGCGCGCTGCCCCGGGCGCAGGAACTTGTCCAGGATCAGGAGTCGCGCCCCCGGGCGCGCGACCCGCACCGCCTCGGTCAGCGCCCGCGACGGATCGGGCACCACGGCGAGGATCAGGTGCAG
>JBLRXE010000599.1:0-664 GCA_047920895.1 Roseovarius sp. | reverse complement strand
CCTCCAGCGCCATCTCGTCCAGCGCCTCGACGGCCGCCCAGTCACTCAGGCCAGCCGCCGCAGCCCGGCGCAGGCACTCGGCCACCGCGCTTTTGCCACAGCCCGCCGCGCGCCCGATCTGCCGGCAGCTGGTCACCCCGCCCAGCAGGTGCAGGCGAAGTATGTCCTTGATCTTACGCATCGCAAGCCTCGGCTGTGCCATCCCTCGCTCCTTCTGCAAAAAGGACCAAGGGTGACGGTCAACAAAGCTTGCGTCGAGACGTCCGACTCATCCGCCAGGGGCCATCCCCCGATCCATTCCGGACCCATGGCGGACAGCGTTCCGGGCAACAACCCAAAACTGTCCGCCTTGCCGCCGGAACCCTGTCCGTCATGCCCCGGTGACGTCCCCGGACGTGGTGTATGAGAGGGGAGCTGAGGCGCCGGCGTTGCCGCTGGGGTGTTAGCCGACCGGGCCGCCGATAAGGCGGCCATCGTGGGTCCTGGTTTAAGGTTGGGTTAGCAGACCTGGCCCTGAACCGGAGAACACCACGATGACCAAGCCCAGCATTGCATTTACCGACCTTCTGGAAAAGGGGGCGGACACCGATCTGTTGCGCGAGATGATCAGCCACATCGTCGAGCGGGTGATGCAGTTCGACGTTGAGAACTTGTGCGCCGCCGG
>JBLRXE010000598.1:0-676 GCA_047920895.1 Roseovarius sp. | reverse complement strand
CTTGCGCCGCACTCAATGCCATCCGCGCTTGGCGCTTCAGCGCCGCACTTCCCTCAGCGAGTTCCAACACAAGCTCTGCCAGCCGATCAGCGCCAAGCTGCACCAGATTAGCCTTGTTCAGAGTTTTCTTCGACATGCGCCCTCAATCGCTACGCCCACACGCTGTTCTGCGCAGTCTTTCAAAATACTGTGCTTTAACACTGTGTTCCGAACGCTGTGTTGACCACAGCAAGCTAAAACACGGTGTTTAACACAGTGATTCTACGCTCAAAACAGCTGCAAAAGCGACCAAAAAACTGTGCTACAGGTGTGCTACGCGCAAAACGCGTCAACCAAAATCCTAAACCACTGCTATATATGGGGATTTTGGTAGCGGAGGAGGGACTCGAACCCCCGACACGCGGATTATGATGCCGCGGTAGCGGTTCAACAGCCCGCTACAGAGTAAGACAGGGTGAGACGCCGGAAGACGGTAATATTGTTGTATCTCAGTCCCTTGACTGGGCGACCAACCGTCTTGCCTGGTCTCACCCGGACGCGGTGAGTCGCATCTCAGCGCAGCGATTTCGCCACCCCAGCGCCACCCCGGAGGAAACTTCTCCCAGAGGCATTCACTCGAACCGACTTCCTCCTCGCTGACAACGAGGAGCACAATCATGACGACCGACAATTCCAC
>JBLRXE010000597.1:0-712 GCA_047920895.1 Roseovarius sp. | reverse complement strand
CCGTGTGTGTTCATCTCACATGAAACTCATGAAATGACTGATCCAGAGCACGTTCACTCTCACAATCAGTAAGGACACGCAAATCGAAAGCCCCACACAATGTCCACCATCCGCGAAACCATCCTCACCGCACTGGCGGACCTGTTGCGGACGGTGCCGCATGTGCCCGTCCTTCGGGGTGAGGCCCTGCCGGAACGCATCCCACCTGCGGGCCTCATGATCCTGCGCGACGGCGATCCGGGCGAGCCTGGCGTGACGCTCTCGCCGCTGCGCTACCATTACCAGCACCGCGCCGAGATCGAGGCGGTTGTACAAGGCGCCGACCGTGATGCGGCCTTCGCCACGCTCTGCGCCAGCATCGGCGCGGTGCTCTCTGCCGACCGCACGCTGGGTGGCCGCTGCGACTGGGTCGAGGCAGAAGCCCCGCGCCCGGTCGATCTTCCGGTCGAGGGGGCGGCCAGCCTGAAGGCGGCGGTGATCCCGGTGATCCTGCACTATTCCACGGCCGATCCCTTGGCCTGACCCCACCCCACATCCTGAGGAGACCCCCATGGCACGTGCGCAAGGCGCGCGGGCGCAGATGGCGCTTGCGTTCGAGACCACCTATGGAACCCCGCCTGCGAGCGGCTTCACCCGCATGCCCTTTGCCAGCGCGACGCTGGGGGCCGAACAGCCGCTGCTGAACAGCGAGCTCTTGGGCTATGGCCGCGAT
>JBLRXE010000596.1:0-719 GCA_047920895.1 Roseovarius sp. | reverse complement strand
GACTGGAGGGAATGCACAGAGGTTCTTTCACGTCGAGACTTCGCTCAACTCATGAGAAACGGCTGGACGTAAGCCCATCTTCCGGAATTCCATTCGAAAGACAATGCTTTGAAACCCCGCTCGATCAACATCTTCCTGCTCGACGGAGACCCGAATGGCGTTCGGGTGGCGCAAATTTCGATGTCGACGATCCAGGCTATCGCCTTCCGACGCAACCAGTTGAGGCGCGTTCGCGAAGCCTTTTCGGAGATCGAGCGGCCCGGCGTTTACATCCTGATCGGGGCTGACGAAGAAGCGCAAGACATACAGCTTGCGTACATTGGCGAGTCGGAGGGCGTGGGCGCTCGCCTGTCGTATCACAACTCGAATGAAGCTGGTCGCGACGCCAAGGGCTTCTGGACCGACACGGTCGTCTTGATCAGTAAGGATGAAAACCTGACCAAGAGTCACGCGCGCTATGTCGAGGCCTGCCTGATCCGGGGCGTTGGCAGTAATCCTCGCTGGACAATGCCGAATACGCGGAAACCTTCTGAAGACGCTGGCAAACTGCCGCTGCAGGACCGTGCCGCCATGGATGAATTCGTGGACCAGACGAAAACTCTGGTTGGAGCCCTTGGCTGGGATCTTTTTCGTGAGGTCCGCGGTCGAGCGCCGGAGCAGGTCGTGGAGCGGGAGCTTCCGACCGCTGACATCGATGACAGCCCGCGTTTCTTTTTCCG
>JBLRXE010000595.1:0-783 GCA_047920895.1 Roseovarius sp. | reverse complement strand
CGGGCGGATGTGCACCGTCACCCTGATCAACAGCATCGAGGAGTATTGACCATGCTGCGCCTGAACCTCGCCCGCGAGCCGTACTGGCTTGATCTCGGCCTCGGCGTGCGCGTCCGGGTCGAACCTCTGACCACCGCGCTGATGGTCGCCGCCCGCAGCGACCCCGACGTGCGCGGCCTGCCGGAGGGAACCAGCGACGACGAGATCGCGGTGATCTTTGGCAAAGTTCTGGCAGACCGTGCAATTCTCGACTGGGAGGGCGTCGGTGATGCAGACGGCAATCCCACACCGGTGACCCCTGAAGGGATCGCCGCGCTGCTCGACATCTGGCCGATCTTCGAGAAGTTCCAGATGGGCTATGTTGCCAAGGGTCTGGAGCTGGAGCAGGAAAAAAACGCCTCCGCGCCCTCGCCGACTGGGTCTACGGCGGGGGTGAAGGCTATTGCGCGGCCTGCGAAGGGGCCTGCCCCGACTGCCCACAAATCCTGAACGCCCCGCACACGTATGAGGGCTGGCAGGTCTGGGACCTTTCAGGGCGACTGGGTGGGCAGATCCGGGCGGTGCCCGGCGTGGTGCTGGGCTGGGACATGAGCGCCGCACTGGCCATGGCCGAGGCGCTGGGCGTGGACGCCCGCGCCGCGGTCGAGTTGCTGCCGGTGATCGAGGCCGTGATGGTGCGGCATCTCAATGACCGGATGGACGCGGAGACAGAGGGACTCAAGCCTTGATCTTGGGAATGTAGGTGACCTCCGGCACACCCTCGAAATGCGCGTCGCAGGTCAG
>JBLRXE010000594.1:0-792 GCA_047920895.1 Roseovarius sp. | reverse complement strand
GCAACGCTTTTGAGCGCCATTCGCTGACCTTGCCAGCCTCGTCTTCAATCCGGGCACGCGGCACGCTGATCGTCTCGGTGCCGAATGTCCCGGTGATCCGGCGGTCCCGGTGTCCGTGGCGGTAGCCCTTAACCGCCCCGGCTTCGCGGCCATAGCGCAAACGGCCAAGAAAGCCGTCCAGTTCTTCGTTGAAAACCGCCTCAATGGTGTCGCGGATATTGGCGCGCCGCCGATCCTCGACCGGATCGAAGCCTTCGTCGCAAGCGAGTAGCGAAAACGCGCTGGTATCTGTAATCTGGGTCATGGCGTGATCTCCTGTGGCGGTGCCAGCCGCCGATTGGGTGGTTGTGATTCACCCGGAGATTACGCCGCCATCAAATTTCCACCAGACTCGCGACAGGACCCCGTGTCGCATGTGTGTCGCACGGAGGAATCGGGGATGGTCGTAAGCGTTTGGAATCTTTGGGGAACGTATTGCGCTGTGTTGAAACGCTAGAAAGGCGCCCATTGGGCGCCTTAAGTCGGCCTAAGACTTTGATATATCTCAGTAAAACCATGGTTGCGGGGGTAGGATTTGAACCTACGACCTTCAGGTTATGAGCCTATGGGCCTGAATTTTCACTAATCTTTTCAATTCAGCAGTTTAGCCTACAAGCCTTTGAAATCACGAATACTCCCTTCAGACTTTCTCCGACGCTTACCGCGTTTCGCCAGCAAAGGCCGCACGAAGACGGCATACGCGGGTTGATGTGGCGTTGAGGTTAACAGCAAGCACATCCAAATCTCAATCGT
>JBLRXE010000593.1:0-792 GCA_047920895.1 Roseovarius sp. | reverse complement strand
CCATGCGCCAAAGCACATGCACGAGGAATTGGGCAACGACTATCGCGACATGATCTATGCCGATACCGCAGCCGAGGTGGAAACGCGCCGCAAGGCTTTTCTGCGCAAATGGCGGCTGAAGTGCCGCGCTGTCGCCGATAGCCTGGAAGAGGCCGGGGATCGCCTCTTCACCTTCACCCGCCTCGACCCGGCGCAATGGAAAGCGGCGCGAACCACCAACGCGATCGAACGCTTGAACGAGGAATTCCGCCGCCGGATCAAGACCCAGACCGTGCTGCCTTGTGCAGAAACCGTGCCCATGCTGCTCTGGGCCCTGTTGGCTTCCGGTCAGATCACCATGCGCAAGATCGACGGCTGGCAAACCCTCGACAAACCGATCGAACCAATGCCCCTTGACCTCGCCGCATGATCAAGCGCATATCAAACCGCCCGGTGCACGTTGCTGGAGAATTTCCACCACTTTCGAGACACAACCTTAGGAAGCCTCTGAAAACATTCTCTTTTGCGCGACCAAAGGCAGCCATTTCTGCACAGCTCGTCGCGCCACACAGCACAGACACAAAGGCCACAACGAGCAACTCTCGTAAGTCGTGGCGTGCGTTCTCAGCGCGAGGATCAGGGATGTCTTCAAAGGCGGACAGGAAGATGTTCATAGCGGGGGCGCGGCTCCTTGGGGCAAGAACCCCAATCAGAATCCATCGCAATCCTCTTGGCAAGCACCCTCATCATACACAGAAACTCAAATGCGATTCCCCTGTCGAGCTCAGGGGGGCAGCGGGTGGATCTCGCTCG
>JBLRXE010000592.1:0-949 GCA_047920895.1 Roseovarius sp. | reverse complement strand
AGAGGTCGGGCCGGGGCATTTCGTGCTGACCTCCGAGAGTGGGTATTGAGCATGGCAGAACGTTTGACGCCGTTCGAGATCATGGAGCGGCTTGTCGCCTTTCCGACCGTCAGCCGCGACAGCAATCTGGCTCTCGTGGATTGGGTCGAGGCCTATCTGGCGAGCCACGGGATCGAAGCGCATCGGCATTATGACGAGACCGGCCAGAAGGCCGCGCTTTTCGCCCATGTCGGACCAGAGGTGGCGGGGGGTGTCGTTCTGTCAGGTCATACCGATGTGGTGCCGGTGGATGGCCAGCCCTGGACGAGCGATCCCTATACCGTGGTCGAGCGCGACGGCAAATATTACGGGCGCGGGTGCTGCGACATGAAGGGGTTTGACGCGCTGGCGATCTGGGCGCTGGTCGAGGCGCATCATGCCGGTGTGGCGCGGCCCCTGCAACTGGCGCTGAGCTATGACGAAGAGGTGGGCTGTCTGGGCGCACCGCCGATGATTGCGGCGATGCAGGGCGTGGTGCCGCGCGCGGACCTGGCCATTATCGGCGAGCCGTCGACGATGCAGGCGGTCACGGGCCACAAGGGCGGGCTTGGCTATGAGGTGCATGTGGTGGGCTATGAGGTGCATAGCTCGATCCTGCATCTGGGCGTGAATGCGATCATGGTCGCAGCCCCGCTGATCGACTGGGCCAATGCCCGCAATGCCGAGAACCGGGCGAAGGTGCCAACGGACCTTGCCGCGATGTTCGAGCCCCCTTGGACCACGCTGCATGTGGGGCAGATTTCGGGCGGCACGGCGCATAACATTACCGCCAAGGATTGCCGCTTTGGCATGGATTTCCGGGTGGTGCCGGGGGAGAACCCGGAGGACTGGGGACGGCTCTTCGAGGCGCGGGTGGCCGAGGCGGTGGCAGAAATGCAGGCGGTGCGCCCTGAGGCGCGGATCGACCTGC
>JBLRXE010000591.1:0-962 GCA_047920895.1 Roseovarius sp. | reverse complement strand
GCAAGTACTTGGAGGAGCTCGACGACAAGGCCTTGCCGCAGGTGAGCGATGCGCTTCTGGTAATGGTGCAGTTCAAAACTGCATTGTCTTCGTTTGCTACTAGGCACAAGACAAAGGACACATATAGTGGTCCGACATACTGGGTGACCGAGGAGAGATTGCAGGGCGTGGCTGAGCAGTATTCAGAAGATGACGAATAAGCTGCTTGGGTTCCCGCTTTTTCCCAACGGTTTGCGGCAGTTCCGTGCGACACGACGCCGACATTTCAGCATGAACGTACGTCTAAATGGCTGAAATGGCGTAGTTATTCGCGTTTGAGGCGTGACCCTCATAACCTGAAGGTCACAGGTTCAAATCCTGTCCCCGCAACCAAAAAACCAAAAGAATACAGTAGCTTGGCCTGTGGTATTATTATACCACAGGCCATTTTGCGTTTTACGTCAACGCCACGTCAACAAATCACGAGTCCCCCCTGCGGCACTGGGATCAACCCGGCAATTCGCTCGAGCCCTCCGAACGTACCTTACCTTATTCGATAAGGGGCGCGTGGAGCAGTGGGGGCCGTGTCGCGATTTACGTAAGCGCGACGTCGTGACCCTATGCGGCGAGGCTTGACGGCTGGTTGAAGCGCCATGGCATGAGGTCTTCGATGCCGCTCTGCGGGTGGCCGTCGAGGATGGCGCGCAGGGTGGTGGCGAGATAGTCGACGGGGTTCACGTCGGACATCTTGCAGGTGGCGACCAGCGAGGCCAGCATGGCCCAGTTCTCGGCGCCGATTTCGTTCCCGGCGAACAGCGCATTCTTTCTTGTCAGGGCGATGGGTCTGATCTGGTTCTCGACCGGGTTGGTGTCGAGTTCCAGCGTGCCGTCATCCAGGAAGCGGATTGAATCGTCCCGGGTTTGTCGGAGACCATCAACTTAAGTAAGGATGATGGTTATGACGAAAAGCAAAATGGCAAATC
>JBLRXE010000590.1:0-1067 GCA_047920895.1 Roseovarius sp. | reverse complement strand
AGGCCGGGCTCAAATCCCGCACACAGGCCATCGCCGAGCGCGGCTATGACGCCGAACAGGTCGATCGCGAGATTGCCGCGGAGCGGGCACGCGAGCGGACGCTGGGCCTCGATTTCCGCCGGCCGGGCTCCCCTGCGCAGGGCGTGCAGGCAATGCAAGCTGAAGAAGATCGCGTCGGGACAGAAGATCCTGATCTCGAAGACAAACCGACCGCGTCATCGGAGGAAGAATAGACTTTTACGCCCCCAGCAGGCGAACATCAGGCAGTCCCGCCGCCTTGCGGTCGAAAGTCACCAGTTCCACGGCGCCCGCGCGCCGGGCGGCGGCGACAATCATCAGATCAGCAAAGCCAAAGCCTTCGTTTCGATAGAGTTCCAACGCATGTCCAACCTGATCCGCACCCTCGATCACCAGTTCGGTCGAGGCCAGAAACCCGTCAAGAGCGCCTGCGATCTCGGCACGCCCAAAGCGATAGGCACGCTCCAGAACCCAGACAAGTTCGATGAGAACCTCGCGGCCAACAAAACCCGGTGCCTGATCGGTCAACTGATCGATGACCTCACCCGCTATGCGCGATTGTTCGGGATCGTCTTGGACAAGGAAACGGACCAGAACATTGGTATCGAGCGCGATCACTGCTCCGAGCCTGCACTGGCGGCTGCGCCCATGGCAATCGCCTCTTCCATCTCCTCCAGGGAAACCGGTTCCCTATCCGGCCGCGCGAGCATGCCCCGCAACTCCTTGACCGAGCGCACCTTGAGAATTCGGACCTCGCCCTCAAGGATCACATACCGCACCTTGTCGCCACTCATCAGGCCCAGTGCGGCCCGCACATCACGCGGTAAGGTCGTCTGACCTTTGAGCGTCACTGTCGATTCTTGCATGGCAGAAATCCTTACTTTTTGCACATCCTCCTTACCATGGGTCATGCAGAACTGCAAATTCGCGAAGGACAACCCCTGATGCTTCACGCCCGTATCGCCACGCGCGCCTTCAACACGCCGCTTCTGGTGGAACCCTCCAAGGCCATGGCATTTCTCTCCGGTCTCGGGCCACGAATTCTTGGC
>JBLRXE010000589.1:0-1101 GCA_047920895.1 Roseovarius sp. | reverse complement strand
AGGTTCGCCAACCCATGTCCGCCATTACCCTTCAACTCGGGCCAAGCCCGCCTCGCGATCTGAACGCTGTCGCTCCAACGCAGGTCAGGGGCGTCAATGCCGCAGAACCCGCAGGCGGCATTCATTGCCTGCTTGTCGAAGTTGCTGTGCTGGATGAGGTGATGGCGCGTCAACAGAGGGAGCAGAACGTCCAAGGCGTCGGGGAACCGGGGCGCATCCGCTACATGATCTGGACCGATGCCGTGGAGCTGGATGTTGAACGCGTCAAACCGGGTGCCGGGATTGACCAGCATGGAGAAGGTCTGGATCTGGTTGTCGGGGCGGACGCAGGCGAGGCCGATCTGGCAGATGCTGGCAACATCACTGCATGCAGTTTCAACATCCAGTGCGACAAAGCGGAAACTGCCTTCTGGCGGGCGATGGTCATGCGCGAAGGCGGGTCTGGGCTTCATTGTGCACACCGTTTGGCGGCCTCAAGGGTGCTGGCGTAGATCAGGCAGCTTTCGATGTCGTCCAGGCGCGATGCCATGTCCTTCGCGATTTTCAGGTTTTTGTTGAAATCGTCGACCAGGTTGTTGTGCTTGCGCAGGAGCCTGTCATGGGTCTCGATGCACGCCGTTACGTTGGATTTGCAAGTGAAACCTTCATAGTTGCACTGGCGTTTATTGAAACAGGCTGCATCGCTGTCGACGCACATTCCGTTTCTGGAGCAGACCTTGTCACCGTAATCAAGACAGGCGGGCTGTGTTCCGATCCTGCAGGAAAAGTTCTGGCCGAATGCGGGTGCGGCGAGGGTCAAGGCCATCATCAGGATCGGCAAACGCATCTGACTAGCTCCGTTGATTTGCTGGATTGATCTCCGAAAGCATGGCCTCAGCCTGCGCTAGAACGCCCCGCACGGCAGCTTCCTCCAGGTCTGGTGGATACCCGTACTTCCGCAAGATGCGCTTCACGAGCACCCGCAAACGAGCCCGGGCGCTGTCTCGGTGTGCCCAGTCGATACTGACGTTGGCTTTCAGGCCCTTCAGCAATTCATGAGCGATGATCTTCAACTGGTCGTTGCCAAGGATGTCCACTGCGCTCTGATTGTCGGCCAGCGCG
>JBLRXE010000588.1:0-1159 GCA_047920895.1 Roseovarius sp. | reverse complement strand
CGTTCTTCATCGCGTCATTGTCCATCGGCACGGAAGCCATCATGTCTTGCATAACTTTGGCGAAGTCGGGGGTCTTGGTCATTTCATATTCTCCATTTGCGGTGCGGGGGATCGCGTTTCGCTATGAAAAGAATATAGATGCTGCACCGCAGCATTTCAAGTGAAATTTCTGCAACGCAGCATGATTACGCCTCCCACGCCGCGTTGCAGAAAGATTCTGTTGCGCGGTCAGAGGCTTGGCAGGGACGCTGGCACGGTACTTACATAGGTGCCGGGCGCGGGGGCCAGCGGTGGATGATCCGAATCACCCGGTTCGCGGGCCGGAACCTGCTTGCCCGCATGGCCCGAAAGCCACGTCCCCCACCTTGGCCACCAGCTTTCCTTGTGAAAACTCGCCCCGTCCAGAAACTCCTCGGGGGTGGTCATCGGGGCGGGGTTGACCCAATGGCCGTATTTCCCCTTGGACGGCGGATTGACGATCCCCGCGATATGGCCCGACTGCGACACGATGAAGGTCTTGTCCGTCGATCCCATCTGCCGGATGCCGTTATAGCTGCCCTTCCAGGCGGCGATATGGTCGGTCTCGCAGGCAATCGCACAGATCGGCAGCTTGATCTGGCCCAGACTGACCGTATCGCCGAAAACCGGAAACTCCCCCTTCGCCAGCCCGTTGCCCTGACAAAGACCGCGCAGATATTCGATCGCCATTTTTGCCGGCAGGTTGGTGCCGTCGCCGTTCCAGAACAAAAGGTCAAAGGCGGGCGGCGCCTCGCCCATCATGTAGCTCTTGATCGCGGGTTGATAGATCAGGTCGTTGGAGCGCAGGAAGCTGAAGGTCCGCGCCATGAAGGTCTTGTCGAGAATACCATCCGCCGCCACCTGCCGCTCGATCCCGTCCACAAAGTCGTCGTCAAGGAAAACCCCCACCTCACCCGGATCGGAAAAATCCGTCAGCGTGGTAAAGAAGGTCGCGGATCGCACGGTCTTGTCACCGGCCTTTTCCAGATGCGCCAGCGTCAACGACAGCGTGGTGCCGGCGATGCAATAGCCCACCGCATTCACCTGCTTAGTGCCGCAGATGCGGCGAACCTCAGCCATGGCGCGCAGATACCCGTCGCGGATGTAGTCATCCAGCCCCACCTCGGCATAGCCCGCGTCC
>JBLRXE010000587.1:0-1270 GCA_047920895.1 Roseovarius sp. | reverse complement strand
AGGCAGCGCTGGCGACGGGGCTTGAGAAACTCGCCCGATACGAGGCCGCGCTTGGCGATCTGATGGTACAGATGGCCAGACAGAAAGGGGCGCCCCGGGCATGATTGCCATGGCCAGTCCTTTCACCTATCCTTGGAATATACTGTAAAGAGCCATTCTTCATCCAAATTATTTCGGCAAAAGGAATGCAACATGTCCTCTCAGCCAAAGCTCATGGTGGTGGCGTCAGCCGGGGGGCATTGGGTGCAGTTGATGAGGCTGCGTATGGCCTGGCGCGGGCTGCCGGTCATCTATCTGAGCACCGAGCCGGGACTTGCCGATATCGTTGCGACCGTGACCCGGGAAGATGGCAGCCCGCCCGCGACATTCGCTTCGGTCACCGATGCCAATCTCTCTGAAAAGGGTCGTCTCCTTCGCCAGCTGTTCGAGGTTCTCCTTGTAGTTCTGCGCTATCGTCCCGATGTGATTATTACCACAGGGGCAGCGCCGGGCTATTTCGCCCTGCGCTTTGGCAAGCTCTTCGGGGCACGCACCATCTGGATCGACAGCATGGCCAATGCCGAGACGCTCTCGAAATCGGGACGGGAGGTCGGGAAATACGCCGATCTCTGGCTCACGCAATGGGAGCATCTGGCCCGCCCCGAAGGACCGCATTACATGGGATCGGTGCTTTGATCTTCCTGACAACCGGCACGCAACTGCCCTTTGACCGGCTTGTGCGTGCCGTGGATGACTGGGTCGAGAAAGCGAAACCTGGATGCGAGATTTTCGCGCAGGTTCTGCCCGCCATTCATGGCCCTTACCGGCCGCGAAATTTCGACACCAGGGAACGGCTTTCACCGCGCGATTATGCCGAGATATTCGACAAGGCCCGACTCATCATCTCCCATGCCGGGATGGGCACGATCCTCACGGCCCTCACCCGGGGCAAGCAGATCTGCATCATGCCCCGGCAGGTAAAATACAACGAACACAGGAACGATCATCAGTTCGCCACCGTCGAGCGGCTGAAGGATTACCCCGGGCTGTTCAAGGCTCGTGACGAGCATGAGCTGCCGACCCGTCTCGACGCGGCCATGCGATCGATCGGATCATCCCGCCCAGAGGCAATCGGTCTCTTCGCCGATAGGGGCTTCACGGACAACTTGCGGAAGTTCATCCTGACCGGGCAAACTTAGTCCCTATTGCGGTCGTTCCCGCAGCCACCATCCCGCCACCCAGCCGGTAAGGAACCCGCCCAGATGGGTCTCCCAGGCGAGGTTGCCCGCCA
>JBLRXE010000586.1:0-1289 GCA_047920895.1 Roseovarius sp. | reverse complement strand
AGAGATGCCAGGCCATTTCTAGCCAACCGCCTGCAGAAAAATGCACGATTATCCCACCATCGTCCGTGTCCTCTATGCACTGATCTGGGTGGAACTCGAACTCACGTGCGACTTTCGCGGCCTCCGGGTTGAACCGCCACGCGACCGGCCCGTACTCCTCCTCACTGTAATAGGAGCCGAATGCCTTTGCCGCATATGCCTGCAAATCAAACCCGGGATCCTTTCGGAATGGGTGATCAGTAACGGCTATGGCGGCAATGCGATCGAGGCGAAAGCTGCGAAGCTTGTCATCCTTGTCCGGGTCGCGGGCAAGAAGATACTCCCTGATCCCAAACAACAGCCCATAGGGTTCCAGGATACGATGCGTGGCGACTGCATCCGCTTTGCCTTGATAGCTGACCGAAAGCTGCATGCTGGTGTCCAGAGCCTCATCAATTGCGCCCAGCACGTCAGCGTTCAGGGGTGTGCGAGGGCCTGGGCGATAGGCCATGCCGCGCGCCTCCAGCACCGCTTTGGCGTTGCGCTTGATGGCGCGCGCTTCCATCGGCGTCATGCTGGCCAGCATGCGATCGCGGATGGATTCGAGATGGTGGACTTCGAGCGGTGTTCCATGCTGCCGCGCGCGCAGGATGGCCGTTTCCAGAGATGCCAGCTCTTTCTCTCGGATGCCCTGATACCGTATCAGAGGCTCGTCATGCAGCTTCCACCATCTGGTCCGGTCCGGATCCTTGCGTTTTTCAACGGCCGGGAAAGCCGCCTCGAACAGATGAATCAGGCGCTGGGCAGTCCGAGCGCGGAGCTTCAGAAGCTGCTGGATGTCGTCCAAGTTGATGCCGTTTTCCCTCGCGATGGCCGCTTCAGCCAGACGCAAAACATCAAGAATCTTCCTCATTTGCCAAATATTTTCCTCTCAACGTCAGAACTTGACGTTGAGCCTAGTGCATTCCCGATGGACAGGCCAATAATCGCGGACCCGAAGCCTAGGCGATTCTCTTGTGGGGAGTTGCGGGCCCTCACGTGCTGCGCGTGGGGTATCGGGTTCAGCTCCGGCGCTGATGGTTTCCACCGAACGGTCATCCTGTCCATCGGTGTTTGATTTCGGCTTGACCTCGGTGGGCAGGGCGCCCGCGCGGTCGACAAAAGGAGCGCCGGATGTCTTTACCACCTCGATTATTCTATTCCGTGAATGAAGTTGCTGCCCGCTGGGAATGCTGTCCGACCGATATTGCTGGCTGGGCCTTGGCGGGCCGGCTGCCGATGATGACTGCCGTTGCCCCGCTGGCCTGCGG
>JBLRXE010000585.1:0-1319 GCA_047920895.1 Roseovarius sp. | reverse complement strand
GGGTCCCCCATGCGCCCCCGGAAAACCGGGGGCTTTTTTATGCGAACTGAATTGACGTCATATACGGAGCACGCACACATGACACGTCAGATGACCGGAGCGAGAATGGTGGTCCAGGCCCTAAAGGATCAGGGCGTGGATGTCGTATTCGGGTATCCCGGCGGGGCTGTGCTCCCCATCTACGACGAGATCTTTCAGCAAAATGACATTCGCCACATCCTCGTGCGTCATGAACAGGCCGCCGTACATGCCGCCGAAGGCTATGCGCGCTCGACCGGCAAACCGGGCGTGGTGCTGGTCACTTCCGGGCCTGGTGCCACCAACGCGGTCACGGGCCTGACCGATGCGCTGATGGATTCCATTCCGCTGGTGGTGCTGACCGGACAGGTTCCCACCTTCATGATCGGCAATGACGCCTTTCAGGAGGCCGATACCGTCGGTATCACCCGCCCCTGCACCAAGCACAACTGGCTGGTGAGCGACACCGCGCGTCTTGCCGACACGCTGCATCAGGCATTCCATGTCGCCACCACAGGCCGCCCCGGCCCGGTTCTGGTCGATATCCCCAAGGATGTGCAATTCGCCTCGGCCACCTATACATCACCGCAACACGCGCGCGTCTCGCATTATCAGCCCCGCGTCAAAGGCGATATCGAGGGGATCACCGATCTGGTGGCCGCGCTTGAAAAGGCCAAACGCCCGATCTTTTACACCGGCGGCGGCGTCATCAACTCTGGCCCCGAGGCCACGCGTCTTTTGCGTGAGTTGGTCGAGGCCACGGGCATCCCCACCACCTCCACCTTGATGGGTCTGGGCGCTTATCCCGCCAACGGCAAGGCTTGGATCGGCATGCTGGGCATGCACGGCCTCTATGAGGCGAATATGGCCATGCATGGCTGTGACCTTATGGTCAACATCGGTGCGCGGTTTGACGACCGCATCACCGGGCGGCTCGACGCCTTCAGCCCCGACAGCATCAAGGCGCATATCGACATCGACCCCTCGTCGATCAACAAGGTCGTGCGCGCCGACATCCCGATTGTCGGCGACATCGCCAATGTTCTGGGCGATGTGCTGGAAGTGTGGAAAGCGCGCGGCTCCAAACTCAACCGCGAAGGCATCGCCAAGTGGTGGGAGCGCATCAATGAGTGGAGAAAGGTCGACTGCCTTAAATTCACTCAAAAGGGCAAGGTGATCAAACCGCAATATGCCCTCGCCCGGCTTGAGGCGCTGACCAAGGATCACGACCGCTATATCTGCACCGAAGTGGGCCAACATCAGATGTGGGCGGCGCAATATCTGGGCTTCAACGATCCCAA
>JBLRXE010000584.1:0-1341 GCA_047920895.1 Roseovarius sp. | reverse complement strand
ATAGATGTTGCCCGCCTGCACCGCCTCGGTCACATGCTGAACGCGGTCGTCGATCCGGGTCATGAGACCAAAGGTCAGGCCATAGCCGGTGGCGTTGATGGCCCCGATAACGCGGTCAAGATCACCGGATTTGAACGTGGCGACATGCAGCACGGGGCCAAAGATTTCCCGCTCAATATCGCCGATCCCGCCGACCTTGATCAGCGTGGGGGCAATATAGGTGCCCGCATTGGGGGTTTTCAGCTCATGCAAGAGCCGCCCTTGCGCGCGCGCGGTCTGGATATGCGCGGCAATGCCGGCGCGCGCCTCTTCGTCGATGACAGGCCCACAATCCGTGCTCAGATGCCACGGGTTGCCGACGCTCAGCGCATCCATCGCACCGGTCAGCATCTCGAGGAAATGCGACGCGATATCGTCCTGCACATAGAGGCACCGCAGCGCCGAACAGCGCTGGCCTGCGGATTGAAACGCGCTCTCGACAATTGCCTGCACCGCCTGTTCGGGCAGCGCAGTGCTGTCCACGATCATCGCGTTCATGCCGCCGGTTTCCGCGATGAGCGGCGCGCCGGGGGTGAGGTGCTTGGCCATGGCCGCGCGGATTTTCAGGGCGGTTTCTGTCGAGCCGGTAAAGGCCACGCCACCCACGCGCGCGTCAGAGGTGAGCGCCGCGCCGACATCCCCCGCACCGGGCAGAAGTTGGCACGCCGTGGCAGGCACGCCAGCCTTGTGCATGAGGCCCACCGCCAGATGCGCGATGAGTGGCGTCTGTTCAGCGGGTTTCGACAGCACCGCGTTGCCTGCGGCCAGTGCCGCCGCGATCTGGCCGGTAAAGATGGCCAGCGGGAAATTCCACGGGCTGATGCAGGTAAAGGTGCCCACAGGGGCCGCCTCTGGCGCGTTCGCGGCGTAGTAGCGCAGGAAATCCACCGCCTCGCGCAGTTCGGCCACGGCATCGGGGATGGATTTCCCGGCCTCACGGGTCAGCAGCGCGAATATCTCGCCGTAATTTTCCTCGTAGAGGTCCGCCACGCGGTTGAGGATCACGCCGCGCTCCTTGGCGGGGGCACCCCATGCGGCGGCGGCGGCCAAGGCCGTTTCCACATCTGCCTTGCTGGCCCAGGCCACCGTGCCGGGCGTGTCGGCGGGATCGGCGGGGTTCTCGACCGCTTCGGGCGCTTGCGGCGCGGGCGTGCCCGCGATCAGTGGCGCGGCCTCCCAGCGGTGCTGGGCAAAGGGCACGCGCGCCGCCTCGATGGCGTCAAGCGTCGGCTGGTGGCGCAGATCAAAGCCGCGCGAATTGGGGCGCTCGGGCTGAAACAGGTCTGGCCCCTTGGGCAAATG
>JBLRXE010000583.1:0-1359 GCA_047920895.1 Roseovarius sp. | reverse complement strand
GGCATGCGGTTCACACCAAAGGGGTACGGCGGTCACCGCCGGGACCCCGAGCAGGTCAAGCACGACGGTTGGCACGAACAAGGCGTGTTGGCCGTCAGCGTCCATGACGACCGTCTGACATGGCCCGAGCGCGCATTAGTCGAACAGCTGGGTGCCAAGCTCTACGGGCCACGTCCCACAGAGGAGGCGCGCAATGGTTGATCACATCTGGACCGCCGACGATGTGGCGGATCATTTTGAGGAAGCGTTCCGCACGCTCAAGAAGCTGCCACCGGTCAAGGCGCGCGGGTATTTCAATGCATGGCCCGACTTTGCCCGATCGAAGAAGGAGATCGCAGCCATGGAGCCAGAGCCTATGCGGGTCTGGCCGTCGGCGACAGCCATTACCCGGCTCGAGCAGACATTCGACTGGGTGCTCTGGATCAATGAGAACGAGCGCAAGCTGATCTGGTCACGTGCTGCCCGCATGCCGTGGAAGCAAATCAGTGGTGAATTAGGGGTTGATCGTACCACTGCGTGGCGGAGGTGGCAGTTGGCTCTGACAAAGATAGCCTCGCGGCTGAATACCTAACGACTCCAATGTGTTGCAACACTTTTGTTCTCGACACATGCAACATTTCCATGCTACCTGTAAGGCATAATGGGGAGAGTGCGTTGGAAGACGGTTCTTCCCGTTTTCATTTGGGCGGCTGATGGTTCGCAGGTCTGCAACTGCTTACCGGTTGATCGACAGAAAACCGTCTCCGCACAAAATGTTGCATCATCTAACCCATTGATATTGTACGGGTCCTTCCTGTTCGTAACCGTATACGGGGGGGCGAGGCGCGACGCTTTCCCAGTGACACCCTGAAAAACACCCGTTTCGTTTCGCTTTGCACGCAACCCCAATGAAACATGGGCCTGACGGCCTGACAAGCCACGCCTGAAACGAAACGGGGGTCGGACCCCATTTCGTTTCGCGAACCAGACCCCGTTTCGTTTTGGCGCTTTTCCAAGGAAACACCCATGGACGTCGTAGACCTGCCGCTTGAGCAGATCATTCCCTATGCGCGCAACCCGCGGCGCAACGCGCAGGCCATCGCCACGGTTGCGGCCTCGATCCAGGAGTTTGGCTGGCGCCAGCCGATCGTTGTCGATGAGGCGATGGTGGTTCTGGCCGGGCACACGCGCCTGGAAGCGGCGCGCAAGCTCGGGTTCAAGGCCGCGCCGGTGCATGTCGCCAAAGGGCTGACCGAGGCCCAAGCGCGCGCCTTCCGGATCATGGATAACCGCTCCAGCGAAAACGCCGAGTGGGACAAGGACCTGCTGAACCTCGAACTGGCCGATCTGCTGGAAGCTGATTTTGATCTGGGCCTGACG
>JBLRXE010000582.1:0-1423 GCA_047920895.1 Roseovarius sp. | reverse complement strand
CGCGAGAGGCCCCGAATCAAGTCCGGGGCGGGTATCGGACAACATCAATGGAGGGCTTAGCCATGGCGGACCTGACAACCACTTTCATCGGCATCACATCGCCCAACCCGTTCTGGCTGGCCTCGGCCCCGCCGACGGACAAGGAATACAACGTCCGCCGCGCGTTCGAGGCGGGCTGGGGAGGGGTGGTCTGGAAGACATTGGGCGAGGCGGGACCGCCCGTGGTCAACGTGAACGGGCCGCGCTATGGGGCGATTTATGGAGCGGATCGGCGTCTGCTGGGCCTCAACAATATCGAGTTGATCACGGATCGCCCGCTCGAAGTGAACCTGGAGGAGATGAAACGGGTCAAGCGCGACTGGCCGGACCGCGCGCTGATTGCGAGCCTCATGGTGCCGGTCAATGAGGACGCCTGGCGCGAGATATTGCACCGGGTCGAGGATACCGGCTGTGACGGGGTCGAGCTGAATTTCGGCTGTCCGCATGGCATGAGCGAGCGCGGCATGGGCAGCGCCGTGGGGCAGGTGCCGGAATATGTGGGGCAGGTGGCGCATTGGTGCAAGAAGCATTCAAACCTGCCGGTGATCGTGAAGCTCACGCCCAATATCACCGATATTCGCAAGCCCGCGCAGGCCGCCAAAGAGGGGGGGGCCGATGCCGTGAGCCTGATCAACACGATCAATTCGATCACCAGCGTCGATCTCGATCTCTTTGCGCCTGAGCCTACGATTGACGGGCGGGGCGCGCATGGTGGCTATTGCGGGCCTGCGGTGAAACCCATCGCGCTCAACATGGTGGCCGAGATTGCGCGTGATCCGGCGACGGCGGGCCTGCCGATCAGCGGTATTGGCGGTGTCACCACTTGGCGCGATGCGGCGGAGTTCATGGCGCTGGGCGCGGGCAATGTGCAGGTCTGCACGGCGGCGATGACCTATGGGTTCAAGATCGTGCAGGAAATGATTTCGGGTCTGTCGCAATACATGGATGACAAGGGGTTTACGTCGGTGGACCAACTGGTCGGGCGCGCCGTGCCCAATGTGGTCAATTGGAAGGATCTGAACCTCAATTATGTGACCAAGGCCAAGATCAATCAGGACGACTGCATCAAATGCGGGCGCTGCTATGCCGCCTGCGAGGACACCAGCCATCAGGCGATTGCGATGTCGGAGGATCGGGTTTTTACCGTCAAGGATGACGAATGTGTCGCCTGCAATCTCTGCGTCAATGTCTGCCCGATCGAGGGCTGCATCACGATGGAGCGGATGGCGGCGGGAATGGTCGATCCGCGCACCGGCGAGGTGCGCACCGTCCTCTCCGAGACGGACGAGCCCTTCTTCGAGTCCACCGCCGGCGGGCGCGGCGTCCCCAACTGGCGCGTCCTGCACGACAGGGGCGAGGTCCTCTGGTATTCCTGGCGGGACGG
>JBLRXE010000581.1:0-1435 GCA_047920895.1 Roseovarius sp. | reverse complement strand
CGAGAGCGACTGCCCCGAGAGGCGCAGCAAGAGCCAGACAAGCGCGCTTGACGTGGCGAGGAGGATAAAGCCAAAGGCCGATCCCAGCTCCCAGTTAAAGCGGGTGATGAACTGCGAATAGATTTGCGCGGTGAACCACTGTCCACTCTTGCCACCCAGCAGCGTGGGGGTCAGGTAATTGCCCAGAGCGAGCATGAAGACCACGATAGAGCCCGCAATGATCCCCGGCATGGCATAGGGAATGACGATCCTTGTCATCACGGTCCAGCCATTGCCGCCCAGATCATAGCCTGCCTCGACCAGGGCATCATCCATCCCGTCGATGGTGGAAATCAGCGGCACGATCATGAAGAGCATCGAGGTATAGACGAGGCCGATCAGGATGGCCGCGTCATTATAGAGAAACTCGACCGGCCCGGAGATGATCCCCAACCCCTGCAAGGCATTGGAAATCAGCCCGGTTTCCCGCAAGAGCAGCATCCAGCCGAACACCCGCACAATCTCGGACACCCAGAACGGCAAGAGGCACAGCATGAAGAGCGCAGCCTTGGTGCGGCCCTGTGCGATCTTGGCGATGTAATAGGCCACCGGGAACCCGATGAGGAATGTCAGGACCGTGGCGATGATCGAAAAAACCACCGTGCGCAACAGCGTCCAAGGATAGACCCAAGTCGCCGCGAAATCAGCGTAGTTGCGAAAGCCGGTTTCATAGACGCGCGGGGCCACCTTTTCGCGCAGCGACAGGATCAGCATGTCGATATGCGGGATCACGATCAAGAGCGCAATCCACGCCGCGAAGGGCGCGAAGAGCAACCAAAAAACCAGCTTGCCCTCGCGCATCACACCCCCGCTGCTGCAAAGGACACGATCGACCCCGGCCCAAGCCCGAGCGCGACAGAAGCGCCGCGCCGCAACGGCGCGGCTTCGCCCGATTGCGGCAAGAGCGCCTCGATCACGTCGCCCCCCGGCAGGCGCGCGAGAATCCGGCTCTGCGCGCCGTTAAAGAGCACATCCTCGATCACCGCTTCCAGACGGTTGGTGCTATCCTGCGCCGCAGCCCCGACCGCGATAGTTTCAGGTCGGATAAAGATGTCGAACATACCGCCCATCTCGGCCGCGCCCGACAGAGGCGGGGCGGCGATCAAAGTCAGGCCCTGATCGGTGGCCAGCTTGCATCCCGCACCATCCGCCGCGATCACCTTGGCGCGCAGTTTGTTGGCGTCGCCCACAAAGCCCGCGACAAAGGCGGTCTGAGGGCGGAAATACAACTCCTCCGGCGTGCCCACCTGCTCGAACCGCCCGGCGTTCATCACCGCCACCCGGTCCGACATCATCATCGCCTCGGATTGATCATGGGTGATATAGACGAATGTCGTGCCAAACTCGTGCTGCAACTGCTTGAGTTCGATTTTCATATGCTCGCGCAGCTTGAGAT
>JBLRXE010000580.1:0-1448 GCA_047920895.1 Roseovarius sp. | reverse complement strand
CTGCATGTGCGGGTTCTTTCGCGACTGTTCCGGCGCCTCATTCTGGAAGGACTGGCCAAGCTGCACCGGGCTGGGCAGCTGGCCTTCTTTGGTGATCTGGCCGAGCTGGCCTGCGCGGACACCTTCACCGCCTGGCTCGCCCTGTTCCGCAAATCCGACTGGGTGGTCTATGCCAAGCCGCCCTTCGGAGGACCCGAGGCCGTGCTGGCCTATCTCAGCCGCTATACCCACCGCGTCGCCATCTCCAACGCGCGCCTGGTCAGCGCCGATGCCGATACCGTGGCGTTCCGCTGGAAAGATTACCGCATCAAATCCGGCGATCGCCAAAAGGTCATGCGACTTGCCACATCCGAGTTCATCCGCCGCTTCCTGATCCATGTCCTGCCAGATGGCTTCCACCGCATCCGGCATTACGGTCTGCTGGCCAGTTCGACCCGCAAGGCCAACATCACAAAAATCCGCGCCTTGCTTTGCATCCAGCGCCCGGAACAGGCCACTGCGTCAGGACCCGACGCCGAGATCATCCCACTCACCCTGCGCGAACCATGCCCCTGTTGCGGCGGACCCATGCGCATCATCGAGGTCTTCCGCCGCGGGCAAAAACCAATGTCGCGCGCGCCACCACGGGAGTGGGCGGCATGACACACCGCCTGTCAGATGCCAGACAACACCGGCTGCACCCCGCAGACCCGGCTCAGCCCGTATGCGCTTATCGCTCCTCAGCGCGGAAACCGACGGCAGGCACGGCAATATGCACAGCGATACCAGCATATTCGACTGCTTCAGTGACCGTCTCAGCCGTCATGCGCACCTTCAGCCGAACCCCTGACACAGCCGTCGCCCCAACCGTCTGCACACTTTCCCCATAGGTCTATCCAAGACCCCCGCGGCTTCCTCCTTGGGAGGTTTTCCAACGCGGGTCGTGGTCGCGCCAGTCCCCAACGTTCCGCCGCGACCCGCATCAGAAAACCTTCACCATAGCGGCCCTTCGCGAATTGCGAAGTGGATGATGGATTGCGTTCCAAGCAGGACCTTTGTGCAAAGTGCAATTGTATCTCGATAAAGTGGCACCAAAGGGCAAAGACAGCATCATCTATTGCCTATAAATTGTGACCGCCATCTAATCAGTTAGGGAGTTTCAAACGATCCCTATACACTCCAATTCGCTTGCGAGAACGTTCGACTATATCGTCATAGTACAACAGCTCAGAGTAGAGTTGTCCAATCCCAACTTGCGTTTGAGGTTCGCGAATATCAATTGTATCGAACCACCCCTTCGCTCCCGGCAAGGGCTTATAGCTACCCAGACGGGCACTATTGATTTTATCGCCAATGAGATAACCGTAGAACTTCCTTAGCTTGCCTTTTGACATGGCTGCGAGCAACGTGGCGTACTCCACCAAATCACCAAAATGATTGTCCAAACTAACTCCCGGCGCTTTGAACTC
>JBLRXE010000579.1:0-1449 GCA_047920895.1 Roseovarius sp. | reverse complement strand
CAGGGCAGTGGCGCGGCGCTGCGCGCCTATACGGGCGTCTGACAGCGCCGCCACCGCAGAGGGGGCCACGCGCCGTTGCCCCGAGTTTCACATCGGACAGCGCAAGCCACAGGCTTGCTGCGTTTGAAAGGGCATTTCATGAGCAGTCGTCATTCTGCATCACCTAGCGACCCGGAGGCACAGTTGCTGGACCGCTTGCGCCGCCTTCAGGGCGGGGGGCGCAAGCTGGTGGCTGTTGCAGGGCCGCCCGCCAGCGGGAAATCCACATTCGCGGCACTGTTGTGCGACACTCTGAAACGAGTGGGGATGCAGGCGCAAACCGTGCCGATGGATGGGTTTCACCTTGACAATCGCCTGCTTGACGCGCGCGGCCTGCGTGCGCGCAAAGGGGCGCCCGAGACCTTCGATATGCAGGGCTTCGTCGCGCTTGTACAGCGGTTGAAACAAGGCGGTGATGTAGTCTATCCGGTATTTGACCGCGAGTGCGATCTGGCGGTCGCCGGGGCAGGCATCGTGACAAGCGCTTGCGAATTCGCCATCGTTGAAGGCAATTATCTGTTATTCGACGAACCCCGCTGGGCGGCGCTTGCGCCATTGTGGGATTTCTCGATCTGGATCGAAACGCCCCTTCAGGTTATTCTGGAGCGATGCATCGCAAGATGGCGCATCCATGGCCATACGCCCGAGGCTGCGCGCTCCCGCGCAGAAGGGAATGACCTTGTGAATGCGCGCCGTGTCATCGGTGCGCAGCTGCACGCGGATATGACGCTTGCACATGATTCTGCTTTTGGACGCCATGTCTAGGCTCTGATCGGCCTCGGATATCTGCTGACAGCAACTGGACACTGCATCTTATGCGCAACCCAGAGGCCCGAGGCCGCGCCTTCGCACTCAATCGGTCCGGTTTTTGTAGAAACCTCGAAGCGCTTTGGCTTGATGTTTCGCCGCAAAGGCGATCCGGAGAATTCTATGAACTTTTTCTGGAATTGCTTCATTCCGGCCCGACAAAGATCTGAATTGGCGGTCTTCTCGGACGCATAATTTTGCATATCCGCAGGGTCAGAAGATAGATCATGTCAACACCTTTCCCGGCCGCGCATCGGGCGCGGAACAGGCAATGACGCGCATTGGCAGGGGGCGGCCATGCAGGGGCGCTACTACTCATGCTGGCGTAACTGTCTCAGGTTAAACAGAAAAGCCAAAGCACCATGGCCTTACTTTAGAGACATTAACCGACTTTTGCTCAAATGCATCGAAGGCACAATCCTGTTACTTCATTTACCCAGATGGCGATTAGATCTGACCAAGGTAGTGCGAGCATAGATGCGTCAAAGCATTGAAAAAAAACAAGAAAAGAAAGACGAACGAGATGGTGTCACTGCCAGATTAACTGGCAAGAGGCGTCTTTTCGGGCGCTTTTCTGCGCTGCGTTCGCTTGATGCGGTGATT
>JBLRXE010000578.1:0-1463 GCA_047920895.1 Roseovarius sp. | reverse complement strand
ATCCCATGCGATAGCTCAAGAGAGACCAGAGCCCCAAGAGACGGATCACCACCAGCGGCTTCTTGCGGTCTTTCTCAACCTGCCGCCAGAAATCCGCCACCCGGCGCCCGTCCTCGGTCAGAAAGCCAAAGAGGTTGCAGCCGCAATAGCCGCCATCACGGAACCGCAGCACGGTCTTTTTCAACTCGGGATATGTCGCGCGCACCAGATCATAGGGGGCAAGACCAATCACCACGTCACAACCGCTCTTTGCGGCCTCTCGGCAGAAGTGATCGACGATCTCGCCGGTCAGGAGCGGGTGGTCGGCGGTGGTGATCAATACCGGCTGGTTGGGGGGAAAGCGGCTGAGCATGTGATGCGCGCTGGTGCTTGGGGACGGGCCAGAGGGCACCCAATCCACATCTCCCCGTGCCACCAGATCTGCCAGCCCTACATCACTCTGGACGCAGGCCTCGGTCGGGCCGCTGAGATGGATCGCACCAATCGAGCGCGCAGAGCGCAGCGCGTCGATCACGCGGCGGATCATCGGCGTGCCACCGATGTCGAGCAGCGCCTTGCAGGCCACGCCAGTTTCGTCGCGCAAGGCGTCACGGTCGTCCCGTTCGCCCGCAAGGATTACGGAAGCAAAGTCTGTCACGGTCTTACTTTCTCAGTGCCTTGGTCCGGGTCCGGTCAGCGCCGGTCTACAGAGGTTTCTGATAGACGCGATAGCGTTTGTAAATCGTGCTGCCGATGGCCTCGATGATATGCCGCATGCCATGATTGTCCTCGAGTATCCAGCCCATCTCGACCGATGTGACGTTTCGTTGCTGCATCGCCTTGCGCACCGCGTCGATCACCAGAAAGGCCAGCGTCGGCCCAAGGCGCGAATTCTGGTATTCCTTGCGCACCCCCATCAGCGCCACCCGCGCGCTGGTCGGACCCCGCACCTTGAGCCGCCAGAGAAGCTTGGCCCAGCCAAATGGCAAGAGCCGCCCGCGCAGATCGCCGACCAACTCGTTGAGATTGGGAAAGGCGGTGATGAAGGCCACCGGGCGCCCGTCGATCTCGGCGAACTGGATGTAATCGTCCGAGAGCAGGAACGACAGAACCTTGGCGGTCTCGGCGAATTCCTCGCGTGTAAAGGGCACAAACCCCCAATTGTCCGACCAGGCATCGTTGAAGATGTCGCGCATCGCCTCGTAATCCGCTGCCTTGCCCTTGCTGTTGAGCGGGCGGATGGTGACCGTGCGGCTCGCGCGGATTGCCAGTTTCGTCATCACTTCGGGCGCCACAAAATCGGGGCGCACCTTGTAGGTCAGCAGGTCCTTGATCGTGGCAAAGCCACGCGCCTCGATCTGCCTTTGGTAATAGGGCCGCGCATGGCCCATCATGACAAAGGGGGGATCGTCGAAATTCTCGACCAAGAGGCCCAGATCTTCGTTGATCGAGAGGTTGTAGGGGCCGCGCAGATGGGCCACCCC
>JBLRXE010000577.1:0-1464 GCA_047920895.1 Roseovarius sp. | reverse complement strand
GACCTCGGGGCGGCGCCCGCTGATCGTCAATTGCGGCTCGGGGCACAGCTTTGGGCCGGACTGGCGGCGGGCGGGGCGTGCCACGCCCTCACATTCGACGCTGGTGCTGGCCAATGGCTCAAGCGCGCGCCTGAGCAACGACAAACGCCATCCCGACTGGCTCAGCGAAGCGCCGCGCAACGTGCCGGTCAACCTGACCAAGGCCCCCGACGGGCTGCGTTTTGAAGGCGCGCAAGACGGCTATCTGCGCAGCCACGGCCTCACCCATGTGCGCCAACTCGACCTCACCTCGGACGGGCGCGGGCTGGCGGGCGAGGATATGCTGCTCGCGATCGACGAGGCGGACAAACGCCGCTTTGATCACGCGCTTGACGACACACGGATGCTGGGCATCGGCTATGATATCCGCTTCCATCTGCACCCGGATGTGGATGCCTCGGTCGATATGGGCGGGGCCGCGGTGTCGCTCGCGCTGCGCAGCGGCGAAATTTGGGTGTTCCGCAGCGACGGACGCGCCGCTTTGTCCTTGCAACCGAGTGTGTATCTTGAAAAAACGCGCCTCAAACCGCGTGCGACCAAACAGATCGTTCTCTCTGGCCGCGCGATGGACTATGCGACCCATCTGAGATGGTCACTGGCCAAGGCGCAAGACACCCCGGTCGGCATCCGCGATGTCGAGGACGAGGCGCTCGATCCCATGACCGACGAGTGAAACGACAAAGCAGGACCGCCCCACATGACCGATCACGCGCCCATCACCCGCGCCCTTCTCTCCGTCTCCGACAAGACCGGGCTTCTTGAGCTTGGCCGCGCGCTGGTGGAGCGCGGGGTCGAACTCTTGTCCACCGGCGGCACCGCCAAGGCGCTGCGCGACGCGGGGCTTGCGGTGCGCGACGTGGCCGAGGTCACGGGCTTTCCCGAGATGATGGACGGGCGGGTGAAAACCCTGCACCCGATGGTGCATGGCGGCCTCCTGGCGCTGCGCGACAACCCCGAGCATCAGGCGGCAATGCAGGCGCACGGGATCGGGCCCATCGACCTCTTGGTCGTGAACCTCTACCCGTTCGAGGAAACCGTGGCGCGCGGCGGCGATTATGACGACTGCGTCGAGAATATCGACATCGGCGGCCCGGCGATGATCCGCGCAGCGGCCAAGAACCACGCCCATGTCGCCGTTGTGGTGGATGTCGCGGATTACGACACCCTGATCGGCGACATGGACCAGCATTGCGGCGGCACCTGCCCAAACTTCCGCCGCAAGCTGGCACAACGCGCCTACGCCCGCACCGCCGCCTATGACGCGGCGGTCAGCACCTGGCTCGCCGGGGCCATTGGCGATGCGGCCCCGCGCCGTCGCGCCTTTGCCGGCACGCTGGCGCAAACCCTGCGCTATGGCGAAAACCCGCATCAGGCGGCGGCCTTTTACACCGATGGCTCGGGGCGCCCCGGCGTGGCCACCGCCCG
>JBLRXE010000576.1:0-1503 GCA_047920895.1 Roseovarius sp. | reverse complement strand
CGATGTGCCACTGGTTGCTACCAACGATGTGCATTTCCCGGACCGCGAGACCTATCCCGCACAGGATGCCTTTTTCTGCGTCGGACAGGGCGCCTATGTCGACCAGGACGCTCCGCGGCGCAGGGTGACACCAGAGCATTTTTTCAAGTCACCTACCGAGATGGTGGCGCTGTTTGCCGATCTTCCCGAGGCCGTGGAAAAGACCGTCGAAATTGCGCAGCGCTGCGTGGCACGCCCCTACAAGCACCCGCCGATCCTGCCGAAATTCGCCGATGACGAGGTCGAGGAACTGCGCCGTCAGGCGCGCGCCGGGCTGAGTGCCCGTCTTGCCGTCATCCCCCATGCGGCCCCGGTCGAGGAGTATGAAAAGCGGCTCGAATTCGAGTTGGGCATCATTGAGGGCATGGGCTTTCCGGGTTACTTCCTCATCGTGGCTGATTTCATCAAATGGGCCAAGGATCACGCGATCCCGGTGGGGCCGGGGCGGGGGTCTGGCGCGGGCAGTCTGGTGGCCTATGCGCTGACCATCACCGACCTTGATCCCTTGCGCTACAGCTTGCTTTTCGAGCGGTTCCTGAACCCCGAGCGGGTCAGCATGCCCGACTTTGACATCGACTTTTGCATGGATCGCCGCGAGGAGGTGATCCAGTATGTGCAAGAGAAATACGGGCGCGATCGGGTGGGGCAGATCATCACCTTTGGGGCGCTCTTGAGTAAGGCCGCCGTGCGCGACATCGGGCGTGTGTTGCAAATGCCCTATGGGCAGGTGGACCGGCTGTCCAAGATGATCCCGGTCGAGGGCGTCAAGCCGGTGAGCATCGAAAAAGCGCTGGCCGACGAGCCGCGCCTGCGCGAAGAGGCCAAGAACGAAGAGGTCGTGGACCGTCTCTTGACCTATGCGCAACAGGTCGAGGGCCTCTTGCGCAACGCCTCGACCCATGCCGCAGGTGTGGTGATTGGTGACCGGCCCTTGGATGAGCTGGTGCCGATCTACCAAGACCCACGCTCGGACATGCCGGCCACGCAGTTCAACATGAAATGGGTGGAACAGGCCGGGTTGGTCAAGTTTGACTTTCTCGGGCTCAAGACGCTGACAGTGATCCAGAACGCGGTGGACATGATCCGCAAGGCTGGCCGCCCTCTCAATGTGGCGGCGGATGGCACCGTGCTCTACCAGCCCCCCGAGGGATTTGAGTATGACATCGGGGCGATCCCGCTCGATGATGAGAAATCCTATCGGCTCTATGCCAGTGCCAAGACAGTCGCGGTGTTTCAGGTGGAATCCAGCGGCATGATGGATGCGCTCAAGCGGATGAAACCTACCTGCATCGAGGATATCGTGGCGCTTGTGGCACTCTACCGTCCCGGCCCGATGGAGAATATTCCGACCTATTGCGAGGTGAAGAACGGCCTCAAGGATCTCGAGTCGATCCACCCGTCGATTGACCATATCCTCGAGGAAACCCAGGGCATCATCGTCTATCAGGAACAGGTGATGCAGAT
>JBLRXE010000575.1:0-1535 GCA_047920895.1 Roseovarius sp. | reverse complement strand
CGAGCAGAACTTTGTCTGTCGCCAGTGTGGGGCCTGTTGTCGCGGAGAGGGATATGTCATCCTGACGCCTCGCGACATGGCCCAGATTTCCCATTACCTGGGCATGACGCCCGAGGCGTTTCATCCCGCCGACGGCAGCACCCGCTGGGCGCTGAAATTCGGCACGCAGAAAATCAACCTGCATCAATCGGGGGCGGAATTCGATCCAAAGGCGGCGCAGGTCCAACCCGGCAGCGCCGATCTGTGTTTCCTCAGCGAAACACCGCTAGAGGACTGGCAGCGCCATTTCGCGGCCCTTGGTGTGACCGTCGAACTTGGCCCTGTGCCGCGCTCCGGGGCCACCGGCCCGATCCGCTCGCTTTATCTGCGCGATCCTAATGGCAATCTGATCGAGGTCTCAAACAGGGCCAAGCGCAGCGCCTGACCGCTTACGCCGTCTTGACCACCTTGGGCAATGCCACGATCCGCACCGCAACCTTGCGCTGACCGCGCTGATAGGGCAGCGCAATTGCGGCCTCTTTGCTGTGCTTGACGACCGATTTCAACCAACGTGCTTTCATGGCTCTCACCTTTTGCCTCTGGCCCCCATGCGCGGGGCTCATTGTTTCGTTACCCGCAACTATGCCCCCGGTTTGGGGCCAAGATTTGACGGAAATCGTGAAAATTCAGACAAGATCAGGGCAAAGAGGCGACAAAACCCAAACTTCAAACCATTGAATTTTATTGATAGTTTTACAGGTCATCCCGAGGCCGCGCCAGCACCGCCCGGATCGCCCCACAATTTCGGCCCAAATTCCGCCCCAATCAGAGGCGGATCGTCGAAATCAGACGGCCATAGTCGGCCTCACCGGCATGGGTGGTGCGGCGATAGGAATAGAATCGCTCGGGATCGCCATAGGTGCAATGCCGCGTCCATTCCGCCTGACCGATCCCGGACTGCCGCAACCGGTGCAATCCGAACCCCGGCAGATCGAACTGATACCGCCCGCCCGCGCCATTGGCGAAAAAGCGGGCGTTGTCAGAGTCCTCCGCCAGAAATTCCTCGATGAACTCCGGCCCAACCTCATAGGCCGCCTGCGAAATCGTGGGGCCGATCACGGCCTTGATCCGGCGACGATCCGCGCCCAGACCCTCCATACCCGCAACCGTCGCCTCCAGCACGCCATCCAGCGCCCCGCGCCAGCCCGCATGCGCCGCCCCGATCACCCCATTGCCCACATCGGCAAAAAGCACCGGCTGACAATCCGCCGTCAGCACCGCCAGCGCCAGCCCCGGCACATTCGTCACCATCGCATCGGCGCGCGGGCGCGTCTCGATTGGCCCCGTGACCGTCACGACATCCGCCGAATGCACCTGATGCAGCGTGATGAGATGATCCGCTGCCACCCCCATCGCCTCGGCCACCCGAGAACGGTTGATCTGCACGATCTCGGATTGATCCGACGATCCCGGCCCGCAATTGAGGCCTGAAAACACGCCCGAAGAGGCCCCCCCCCGCCGGGTAAAGAACCCGTGGCGCAGCGGTGACAGACTGT
>JBLRXE010000574.1:0-1542 GCA_047920895.1 Roseovarius sp. | reverse complement strand
CATTGGCGGTGCCGATCAGGTCCGGCAAATCCGCGAATTGCGGAAAACGCGCGGCAGGCAGAAAAGAGCCAAGCTCGAAATGGCGCACGCCGGCTGCATGCTCACGAGCCAGCCAGTCCTGTTTGGCGTTGGTCGAGGGATAGGATTTCACTATCTGCAACCCGTCACGCAGACCAACCTCGCGCAGGGTGACGCGGTCGGTTGGATAGGCGGCAAGGCGGCTCATGCGGCACGTCCCATCGCGGCGGTGATCTCGGCCTCGGTCAACCCAAGGCTTTCCAGCACCTCGGTACTATGTCCGCCAATCGCGTCAACATCGCCACCGCCTGCCAACATCACACCGTCGACCTCCAACGGGAGGGCAGGGGCGCGGAAGGTCTCGCCCGTCCACAATTGAGATGTCGCCATCCCGCCGGGACGCGTTACATGCGGATCGTCATACATCTCTTGCGGCTTGGCGATGGGCGAGAAGGGCAGGCCCAGCCGCTCCAGATCAGCCATGATACTGGCTTTGTCGCGCAGCCGGAACGCAGCGGCAAACACCGGAATCGTCCGGTCCCGCCCATTGATCTGGTCCATGCGCTTTTGCAAACCGGGGTCATCCAGCAGCCCTTGCAGGCCCAGTAAAGTGCACAAAGTCACCCACTGGTTCTCGGATACCGCGCCCACAAACACTTGCGCGCCGTCGGCGGTGTCGAAAATATCGTAGACTGGCCAGCTAAAGTCACGCTCGGGCATCGGCGGCGGGCTGCGCCCCTCCAGCTCGAACTGCACCATATGCTGGGCGACCAGTAGCAGACAATTCTCGAATAGCCCGATCCGGATCGAGCGACCTTTTCCGGTCGCGTCCCGCTCGCGCAGGGCAGCCACCACCGATAGTGCGCCGAACAGCCCGCCCATGATGTCATTTGCCGAAGACCCCACCCGAAGTGGTCGCCCCGTCGGTCCGGTCATATAGGCCAGCCCCGTCATCATCTGCACCACCTCGTCCAGCGCGGTGCGGTTTTCGTAGGGTCCGGACAGGAACCCCTTGTGGCTCGCTAATATCAGACGCGGAAAGCGTGCATGCAGATCGGCAGGGTCTGCCCCCATCCGCCCCAATGCCTGATCGCGGAAATTCTCGACAAATATATCCGCGGTGCCCAGCAGACGATCCAGCGCCGCGCGCCCGGCTTCCGTCTTCAAATCCAGTTGCACAGATTTCTTGCCGCGATTGAACAGCGGAAAGAACGGCCGCCCCATCCCGGTCAGATCGCGGGTCTTGTCGCCTTCGGGCGGCTCAACCTTGATCACCTCGGCCCCCAGAAACCCCAGAAACATCCCGCAGGACGGACCCATGATCATATGGCTCATCTCGATCACCCGCACACCGGCGAGTGGCGCAAACGCATTGTCCATGCTGTCCTCCCTTTGTGACAGGTTAGGCTTGTGAGCGTTTCCTGAAAATCATAAAGTTTGGAACATATCGTTATAGGAATTAGAAAGCATGGACTCGCGGCAATTGCGCTACTTCGCGGCAATCTTCGACCGCGGCAGCCTGTC
>JBLRXE010000573.1:0-1550 GCA_047920895.1 Roseovarius sp. | reverse complement strand
CCGCACACCATGAACGCGGATGCGCAGGGCAACCTTTGGGTCGCGCTGGAGGACAGCTTCTACGTCGCCCGCTTTAGCACTGCCAGCAAGGAATGGCGGATGTATCCTCCGCCGCCTGGCAAGGTGTTCGGTGTCACCCATGACTTCGCCTACAACTCCGACCGGCACGTTGAACCCGACTCCGGAGGACGTATCTGGATTACCGATCTGGGCATGAATGAACTGTGGGGAATCCATGTGGAGTCCGGCGAGATTTCCACCTACACCATGCCAATCGCGATAGGTGAATCCAACTTCCATTCGCTGCTCTACGGGGCTGCCTACGACGGGGAAAGAGATCGCGTGTGGTGGGCCCAGCTGCACGGCTACGTCGGCAGTTTTGATCCGGTCAATAATCTGGTCGAGCGTATCGTGCCGTTTGATCGAGGCGCCGGTCCGAGGCGGCTGGCGATCCAGGACGACGGTGTGCTCTGGATACCGCTATATGGATCCGGCGATATCGTCAAGTTTGACAGCATCAAGGGTCTGGAGCTTGGGCGCTTCAATATACCCGACCCGGGTGCCGGCCCTTACGGTGTGACCCTGGACAAGAAGCGCAATGCACTCTGGGCCGCCACGTCCAACTCCGACCGGATATACCGCTTCAATATCGCTACGGAAACCTGGCAGCACTACCCCATGCCGCGCAAGGAGACTTTCATTCGCATGATCGAGGTCGACCCTGAATCCGGCGATGTCTGGACCACCTATGCCAGCCTGCCTGTGGGCAAACGCGATCCGGCGATATTCGGGACGGAAAGTGCCAACAACATGATTGTGAGACTGCGTCCGGGAGATTGAAAGCGCATGGCGGGAAGACTCGAAGGCAAGGTTGCTGTTGTCACCGGGGCTGGTGGCGCAATGGGTGCGGCAATGGTCCGGCGCTTCTGTGCCGAAGGCGCACGAGTGATCGCCGCGGATATCAATGGCGACCAGGACGCGCTGGCCCACGAGATCGGCGATCGCTGTATTCCTTTTGCCGCGGACGTCTCCAGCAGTGCCGACGTTCAGGCACTGCTGCAGGACGCCGTGGACCGGTTTGGGCGCCTGGATGTGCTGTGTAACAACGCGGCCATTCAGGGCTACCTCCGCATGACGGGTGACTACGAAGTGGAAGAGTTTGATCGTGTTATGGCAGTCAACGCCCGCGGCGTATTCCTCGGCATGCGCCATGCCATACCCATCATGCTTGAGCAGGGCGGCGGTTCGATTGTGAACACGGCATCAATGGCGGCCAAGGTCGCATTCCCGCAGTTGGTGGCCTACTCCGCCTCCAAGGGCGCGGTGCTGATGATGACGAAGAATGCCGCAGTGGAATATGCGGACCGGGGCATCCGGGTCAACTGCTTCTGCCCCGGTTCCATCGACACAGCGATGCTGAACAATATGCCCCGGGAATACATCGACGCGGTCATCGCTGCCAACCCGGTAAAGCGCGTTGGGCGTCCGGAGGAAATCGCCGATCTGGCAATGTTTCTGGCCAGTGACGAATCGTCCTTCATTACCGGCAC
>JBLRXE010000572.1:0-1562 GCA_047920895.1 Roseovarius sp. | reverse complement strand
GGTTGATTTTACCGAGTTTCACTTTACCCGCCACATGATGCAGCGGTTGGCCGATGTCTCGCCGGATCGCTTTGCGGTGCTGCGCGAAGGTTTGCAAGAGGTCTGGGTTGTGCAAATGCAGGCGCTCTTGGAACGGATCGCGGCTCCTGTCGTGCTGATGTGGTTCTCGCGGCATTTGCCGGGGCTCGGGCATGAGGCGGCGGGCATTTCGGATGATCCGGCCTTTGTCAGCCGCGCCATGCTGCGCGCGGTGGGGGCGCGTGCGGCGCAGGTGGTCGAGGTGGTGATCAGCCCCGAGGCCTGTGCGCAGGGCACACGCGGCATGCGGTTTGACCCGATGCAAGAGGCGGTCGCCGCCGATCTGCCCGGCCTTCTGGCCCATTCCGAGGCGGCGCGCGCGCTGTCGCCGGTGTTGGAAAGCCTCTTGGCCAAATGAAAAACCCGCGCCGGTTATGGCGCGGGTTTGCGGGGGCGCTTTGCCGTGGCTCAGAGCTTTTCAGTCAGCTCTGGCAAGGCGGTGAAGAGGTCGGCCACGAGGCCATAATCGGCCACCTGGAAAATCGGCGCTTCTTCGTCCTTGTTGATGGCGACGATGATCTTGCTGTCTTTCATGCCCGCAAGATGCTGGATCGCACCCGAGATGCCCACCGCGACATAGAGGTTGGGGGCCACGACCTTGCCGGTCTGGCCGACCTGCCAGTCGTTCGGCGCATAGCCCGAGTCGACCGCGGCGCGGCTTGCACCCACGGCGGCGCCCAGCTTGTCCGCCAGTTTCTCGATCAGCGCGAAATCGTCTTTGGAGCCGACACCCCGCCCGCCCGAGACAACGACGCCTGCCGAGGTCAGTTCGGGGCGGTCGCTTGCTGCCACCTTATCCTCGATCCATTCCGACAGGCCGGGGTTGGTCACGGCCGAGATGGTCTCGATGGGGGCTGCCGCCTGTTCGCCCGCCGCGTCAAAGGTCGAAGTGCGAAAGCTCACGACCTTTTTGCCGTCGCGCGATTTTACGGTCTGGATCGCGTTGCCGGCATAGATCGGGCGCTCGAACGTATCGGCATCGACCACGCCCGAGGCGTCGGAGATCACCATTACATCGAGCAGCGCCGCCACGCGCGGCAGCACGTTTTTGGCATCCGTCGTGGCGGGGGCGACGATATGGCTATAGTCGCCCGCGAGGCTGACGATCAGCGCGGCGGTGGGCTCGGCCAAGCGGTGCCCGAGCGAGGCATCCTCGGCCACCAGCACCTTTTTCACTCCGGCGATTTTCGCCGCATCGGCACCCGCTGCCGCCGCAGAGGCGCCGCAGCACAGAACGGTCACATCGCCCAGTTTGGCCGCTGCCGTCACCGCCTTGGCGGTGGCATCAAGCGACAATTCCCCATCGGTGACTTCGGCGAGAAGAAGAACAGACATCATACGGCTCCCACTTCCTTGAGTTTTGCAACCAGCTCGTCCACCGAGCCGAGGATCACGCCGGCGGCGCGGCTTGCGGGCTCGGATGTGCCGGTGATTTCAAGCCGGGGGGTGACATCGACGTCGTAATCGGCGGCGGTTTTCTCATC
>JBLRXE010000571.1:0-1576 GCA_047920895.1 Roseovarius sp. | reverse complement strand
CGGCCATTCCGCCAACCATACGGATCGAGGGCGTGCGCGACTGCAAGCCCATTACGGTGCTGGCCGATCCGACCCACCTGCACCAGATCCTGATGAACCTGACCGCCAATGCCGCCGAGGCGATCGGCGATGCCACGGGCCATATCAGCATTTCCGCGCGCCGCATGGATGCGCCACCCGAGGGACTCGCTACCCGGACGGAGGGATGGGTGGAACTTCTGGTCGAGGATGACGGACCGGGTATGTCCGACGACACCGCCGCGCGCATCTTCGACGCCTTCTACACGACCAAGCCGCTGGGCAAGGGCACCGGGCTGGGTCTGTCGGTGGTGCAGGGGCTGGTGCAAGACATGGGTGGGCGCATCACGGTCGAAACCGCGCCGGGCCGCGGCACCCTGTTCCGCCTTCTGTTGCCGGGGGCCGCGGCCGATATGCGGCAGGAGGTCGCCGCCCCCGCACCTGAGCGTGGTCATGAGAGCCTAATGATCGTCGATAACCAGACCGAGGTGGCGGCAACGCTGCGCCGGGGCCTCATGCGCATGGGCTATCAGGTCGAGGCCTATACCTCACCGCGAATCGCGCTGGAGCGGTTCGCCGAGTCCCCGTTGCGCCACAGCCTGCTGATCTCGGACGTGGTGATGCCAGAGATGAACGGCATCGAGATGGCCCGCGCCATGCGCGAGACGCGCCCCGACCTGCCGGTGATCCTTTGCACCGGGTTCAATCCGACCGGTGTGGCCCTTCCCGGCGGGCCGACCGAGGTGCTGGCCAAGCCGCTCGACCCGGTGGAACTGGCGCGCCATGTGCGGCGCATGCTCGACGCGCGCCGCGCAGCTTGATCGGCCGCATCGCTCCGTCACATTTCGTCACAACTTTTCGCATTTCGTCACAACACCCGCAACAACCGTGCGGCTGTGGGCGGCTAGGCTCCGGTCAAAGCCAGGAGCGGGGCTGCCCGTCCCAGCGATCAGTCGCGCGCTCTGGCAGGACAAAATGACCGGAGGCCCCATGACCAGACTTTCCATCACGACCGCTCTCATTCTCGCCGCGTTTTCATTCGGCGCGACCCCGGCGATGGCGGGCGATGCCGCAGCCGGGGAAAAGATCTTCAACAAGTGCAAGGCCTGCCATCAGGTTGGCGAAAAGGCCAAGAACCGCGTCGGCCCCATGCTCAACGGCACCGTCGGGCAGCCTGCGGGCGCTGTCGAGGGTTTCAAGTATTCCGACGCCCTCAGCGGTAGCGGCCTTGTCTGGGACGAGGCTACGCTCGCCGCCTATCTCGCCGATCCCAAGGCCACCGTGCCGGGCAACAAGATGGCCTTTGTCGGCCTGCGCAAGGACGAGGAGATTGCCGACGTGATCGCCTTCCTTGCCAGCCACGCCTCAGACGGAACACTTCAGTGACCGATGGCGTGCCCCGCTTTTCCAGAACGGAGGATTCGATGAAACCATCCACCAGACCATCGCGGCTCATGGCGCTTGCCGCCGGGATTTCCGCCGTGGCATTGTCCTTTGCCGCCCCTGTGGCCGGCGCGCAGGAGGCCGCGCCGCTTGCCCCCTTGCCAGAGGCGAAAGA
>JBLRXE010000570.1:0-1589 GCA_047920895.1 Roseovarius sp. | reverse complement strand
CAGAGCGAAGCGCGCGACGGCGTCAGCCGCGCGGAGCGCCGACACCGCTTTCGACGTCACCGGGGATGACCCGAACGATCCTCTCGCCCCCGCCCCGCGGCGACGAACCTTCCCCAAACCGCCCGCGCGCCCCGACGCTGTGTCGCTCTGGCGGTATCTGCGGCTCTTTCGGGCCGATATTCTCTCGGCGCAGCCGGCGCGGCTTTACCGCGCGTGGATGGCCGAATTTCGCACGCCGTTCTTTCGCTCTTATCTCTGCAACGACACCGCGCTGGTCGATCTGGTGCTCAAGGAACGGCCCGACGATTTCCCGAAATCCGCGCGTGTGTCCGAGGGGTTGCGCCCTCTGCTGGGGCAATCGGTCTTTGTCACCAATGGCGCGACATGGAAGCGGCAGCGGCGCATCATTGATCCCGCGTTCGAAGGTGGGCGGCTGCGTGATACGTTTGGGGCGATGGTGACAGCCGGGGAGGGGGCGGTGGCGCGTCTGGCACCGCTCGCCGAGGGCACGCCCCTTGAGATCGAGTTTCACACGAGCCACGCCGCCGCCGATGTGATCTTTCGCACGCTGTTTTCGCTGCCGATCGAGGATGCAACGGCGGCGCGGGTGTTTGACGCCTTCAAGGCGCATCAACGCACGCAACCGGTGCTAAACCTTGCGGCGTTCATCCCCTTGCCGCGGTGGTTCCCACGATTTCACCGCCGCCAGACGTGGGCCACGGCGCGGACCATCCGGGGGTTGATCACGGAATTGACCGCGCGGCGGCAGGCCGAGATTGCGGCGGGGACCGCGCCGGATGATCTGGCGACCAAGATCATGACCACCGCCGATCCCGAAACCGGCGCGCGGTTCGAAACGCAGGAAATGGTGGATCAGGTTGCGATCTTTTTTTTGGCGGGGCATGAAACCAGTGCTTCGGCGCTGGCTTGGGCGCTCTATCTGCTGGCGCTTTACCCGGAATGGCAAGAGCGGGTGGCAGCGGAGGCAGAGGCGGTCTTTGGCCGTCGCGCGCCGGAATTTGCCGATATGGCGCGGTTGCGCGTTACCCGCGATGTATTCCGCGAGACGCTGCGCCTCTACCCGCCGGTGCCGATGATGGTGCGCGAGACGGCCTGTCCCGAGCGGTTCCGGGATCGGGACATCGCGCCGGGCGCGCAGGTGGTGATCAGCCCCTGGCATCTGCACCGGCACGAGCGGCTCTGGGACAATCCCGACGGGTTCGATCCGGCGCGCTATGGCACCGAGAATGGCAAGACCTGTCTGCGCGAGGCGTTCATCCCGTTTTCCGCCGGACAGCGGGTCTGCACCGGGGCGGGGTTTGCGATGATCGAGGGGCCGCTCTTGCTGGCGATGCTGGTGCGGGCCTATCGCCTGAGCCTGGTCGAGGGGCGCGCGCCGATGCCGGTGGCGCATCTGACGGTGCGCGGGCGCGATGGCATCTGGTTGAAACTTTTGCCGCGCTGATCCGACACCCCCTTTGCAAGCGGGATCAGAGCGCCTATATATGGGCTGTCCGTGCAAGCGGACTATGGACATAAACGCGCTCGTAATACGCGGATCGGACCCGGGGGCGGTACCCGGCGACTCC
>JBLRXE010000569.1:0-1590 GCA_047920895.1 Roseovarius sp. | reverse complement strand
CCTATAACGAGAAACACGGCATCACCCCCGCCACCATCCGCAAGAATGTCGAGGACATCCTGCAAGGCCTCTACAAGGGCGATGCAGACATGAACCGCGTGACAGCCCGGATCGACAAGCCGCTGGCCGGGGCCAATCTCGCCGCCGTGCTCGACGGGCTGCGTACGGACATGCGCAAGGCTGCGGAAAATCTGGAGTTCGAAGAGGCCGCCCGCCTGCGCGACGAAGTCAAGCGATTGGAAGCCGTGGATCTGGTGATCTCTGACGATCCCTTGGCGCGCCAATCCGCAGTCGAAGCCGCCAGCGCCGAGGCCGTCAAGGGCCGCGGCCGCTCCACCGCAGGCAGGCCGGGGCAAAGAGGCGGAAATGTGAAGCGGCGGGGGCGGTAGGGTTAACGGTATGCTAATCGGAAATGTTGCGCATGCTCAATCCCGAAGATGCTGTTAGGCTCTGGCTGCTCAGACAGCGCAATATAACCGCAATCCAAACTCGGGCATGGATCGTCTTTTGCTAGCATGTTCGCTTGGCGATTTTTCTCCACGCGAATGCTTTTAAATAGGTGCCCCCTCAAACATCCAACTCCTCCACAAACCTTGCGTTCTCGGAGATATACTGGAACCGCAGTTCCGGCTTTTTGCCCATCAGACGCTCCACCAGATCGCCGGTCTGGCCCGGTTCATCCTCGTCTATCGTCACGCGAATGAGCTTGCGCGAGGTCGGGTCCATGGTCGTTTCTTTCAGATCCTTGGCGTCCATTTCGCCCAAACCCTTGAACCGGCTGACGTCGATCTTGCCTTTTCCGCCCAGCCCCTTGTCCAGCCACAGATCACGCTCGGCCTCATCAAGGCAATAGACGCGTTTCGACCCTTGGGTCAGGCGGTAGAGCGGCGGGCAGGCCAGATACAAATGGCCCGCGTCGATCATCGGGCGCATTTGTGTGAAAAAGAACGTCATCAGCAACGCCGCGATATGCGCGCCATCGACATCGGCGTCGGTCATGATGATGATCTTGTCATAGCGCAGATCATCGAGGTTGAACTTGCTGCCAAGGCTCACGCCCAAGGCCTGAGTCAGATCGTTGATCTCCTGATTGCTGCCCAGCTTGGACGAGGCCGCGCCCAGCACGTTCAGGATCTTGCCGCGCAGGGGCAAGAGTGCTTGGGTCTTGCGGTCCCGCGCCATCTTGGCCGAGCCGCCCGCGCTGTCGCCCTCGACGATGAACAATTCGGTGCCGTCGCGGGTGCTGGAAGAGCAATCCACCAGTTTGCCGGGCAGGCGCAGTTTCTTGGTCGCGGTCTTGCGCTGTGTCTCTTTCTCTTGCCGCCGTCGCAGCCGTTCCTCGGCGCGCAACACCAGAAAATCGAGGATCGCGCCCGCCGATTTGGTATCTGCCGCCAGCCAGTTGTCGAAATGGTCGCGCACCGCGCCCTCGACCATGCGGGCAGCATCGGTGGTGGCAAGGCGGTCCTTGGTCTGGCCGACGAATTCCGGCTCGCGGATGAAACAGGACACCAGCGCGCAGCCGCCCGCCAACAGGTCTTCGCGGGTGATTTGCGCCGCCTTGCGGTTGTTGGACAGCTCGCCGTAGGC
>JBLRXE010000568.1:0-1599 GCA_047920895.1 Roseovarius sp. | reverse complement strand
CCGTCGAGGCCATCAGCGCGGCAAGCGCCAGTCCGGTCAGTCTGGTCATGGTGGTCTCCCTTCCTTGTTTCCTAGGCTCATCCGGCCCGGTGTAAGGCAGAGCCTAGCCGCGCCCCGGCGACGGGGCAAGCGCAAGCTGCGCGCGCGACCGTGCACGGGCCTTGCCAGGACCACCACGCCCGGAATACGGCCATGTCCCTGAGTTTCACCGCGCAACGATGCCGCGAACGTGAGACGGCAAGAAGAGCGACAGGTCGCTTATTCCGCCTTGCCCGTCAGCGCCAGCAAGGTGGACTGGGTCTTATCCGCGCGTATCAACGCCGCGCGCAGGCGGGCGTTCCGGCGTTCAAGCTGGGCCTGCGCGAAGGCAAACATCCAGCGGCCGGCGATACCGGGGGCCAAATGCGCCACCTTGCGCAGCAACCATCCAAGCGCGCGTGGACGGATATTCAGAACGAGCCGGTCATCAATCGACAGCATCGCCACGAACACACCCGGATCCCCCTGCCGGGCGCAACGCCCCTCCAGTTGGCGGTCGATGCGCCGCGCATCGTGGCGTTCACTCATGATCACATGCAGGCCGCCGCGCGCCGCGACACCGGGCCCAAGCGCGATGTCTGTGCCCCGCCCGGCCATGTTGGTGGCCACCGTGATCCGGCCAGCCTCACCCGCGCGGGCGACGATCTCGGCCTCGCGCGCCTCTGCATTGGCGTTGAGCACATCATGCGTCAGCCCCGCAGCCGCGAGATGTTCGCTGGCCATCTGAGAGCCTGCAACGGTGCGGCACCCCACGAGCACGGGGATGCCCGCCCCGTGCAGCGACGCCACATGGTTGATGATGCCCTGCCATTTCTGCGCGTCGTTACCAAAGAGACGGTCCGCCAAAACCCGCCGCCGGGGCCTTTGATGCGTCGGCACCGCGGCCACGTCGAGATCGTAGACCTCCCAGAGTTCCGCCGCCACCTCTCGCACCGTGCCCGACATACCCGCGAGCCGCTGATACCGGCGAAAGAACCGCTGATAGGTCATGCTGGCGAGGGTTTCGAGGGGATCGGTAACGTCGCAGCCCTCCTTGAGTTCGATCATCTGGTGCAGGCCCCCGCGCCAGCTTCGGTCCGGCATGACGCGCCCTGTGTATTCATCAACAATCCCGATCTTGCCGTCGCGCACAAGGTAGTGCTCCTGCGGGCGATAGATGTGCAGCGCCATCAGCGCCTGTCGCAACAACTCTTCGCGCAGGCGCGGAATCGACAGCGGCCCGCGCGTCTCATTGCCAAAGGCCGCGTGAAGCCGATCAAGCGTGGCCTCGGACATATCGACGGTCCACCGGGCTGGGTCCGGGTGAACGTCCTTCCCCGGTCGCAGGCTTTGCGCATGCGCCATGATCCGGGCAAGCAGGTCAGAGGACAGATAGGGCGTGCCGCGTTCTGACAGAATCAAGGGTGTGCGTGCCTCATCCACAAGAACGCTGTCCACCTCGTCCACGATGGCGAATTCCAGACCGGGGATTGTATCGCGGCAGGCCCTGCCGTCCAGCATGCCGACGATGCGGTGCGTCAAACCATCGGACCTGCGTCTGGTGGTGACGCTTTGGCGCAA
>JBLRXE010000567.1:0-1617 GCA_047920895.1 Roseovarius sp. | reverse complement strand
ACGGCCTCGGGCAATCTGCACGGCACGCCCTTGGGCTATGTCACGGGTCGCGCCGGGTTTCACGGGTTTCCCCAGGTTGAAAACCCGGTGCCCGAGGAGAATATCTGCATCCTTGGCCTGCGCTCGGTCGATCCCGCCGAACGTGAGGCGCTTCAGGCCAGTCGCATCCGCTATCACGACATGCGCGTGATCGACGAAGAGGGGATTTCCCGCCCTCTCGCGGCCTTTCTCGACCGCGTGGCCGCCGTGGGCGGGGCACTGCATGTCAGCCTTGATGTCGATTTCATCGACCCGCTCTTTGCCCCCGCCGTCGGCACCACGGTGCCCGGAGGCGTCACAATCCGCGAGGCGCATCTGACGATGGAGATGATCTGCGACAGCGGTCTCCTGACGTCGCTGGATCTCGTGGAACTCAACCCCTTTCTCGACGAGCGCGGGCGCACCGCGCAGGTAATGGTTGATCTCGCGGCCTCGGCCCTCGGCCGCCGCGTCTTTGACCGCCCGACCCAAGCCTATAGCTGAGGACCTCCACGATGACGCTTGCCCCCTCCCACAAGGCTCTGGTGCCTTTCGTCTCTGTCGACAACATGATGAAGCTGGTGCATCACATCGGCATCGAGCCGATGTTGCGCGGTCTGGCTGACTATATCGAGGCCGATTTCCGCCGTTGGGAGCTTTTCGACAAGACCCCCCGCATCGCCAGCCATTCCGAAGAGGGCGTGATCGAGCTGATGCCCACCTCGGATGGCGAGGTTTATGGCTTCAAATATGTGAACGGCCACCCCAAGAATACCAGTGAGGGGCTGCAAACCGTCACCGCCTTCGGCCTCTTGGCCAATGTCGGCAACGGTTATCCGGTGCTTTTGTCCGAGATGACCGTGCTCACGGCGCTACGCACGGCAGCCACCTCGGCAATGGTGGCCAAGTATCTGGCCCCCAAAGGGGCCGATACCATGGCGATGATCGGCAATGGCGCGCAATCAGAGTTTCAAACGCTGGCGATGAAGGCGATCTGCGGCCTCAAATCCGTGCGCCTCTATGACATCGACCCCGCCGCCACCGCCAAGGCCGCCCGCAACCTGCGCGGTCTGGGGCTGGAGGTCATCACCTGCACCAGCCCCGAGGAAAGCATGGAAGGCGCGCAGATCATCACCACCTGCACGGCAGACAAGCAATATGCCACAATCCTGACCGACAACATGATCGGCAGCGGCGTGCATATCAACGCCATCGGCGGCGACTGTCCGGGCAAGACGGAACTGGCCCCCGGCGTGCTGCACCGCGCGAGCATCTTTGTCGAATATCCCGAACAGACCCGGATCGAAGGCGAGATCCAGCAGCTTGCCCCGGACCACCCCGTGACCGAGATGTGGCAGGTGATCAACGGCTCCGCCAAGGGGCGCGCCCGCGCCGATGAGATCACGCTTTTTGACAGCGTGGGCTTTGCCATCGAGGATTTTTCGGCCCTGCGTTATGTGCGCGACCACATCGCGGGCACCGACCTTTTCCTCGATCTGGACCTTCTGGCCGACCCGGACGATCCCCGCGATCTCTTTGGCATGTTGCAACGCGCGACCAAACCCTGAGAGGGCGCGCTTCAGCGCCCCTTGAACAGCC
>JBLRXE010000566.1:0-1618 GCA_047920895.1 Roseovarius sp. | reverse complement strand
GCCCTCATCCGGCAATTCCGTCTTGAGAAACCGCTCGAACGCATCAAGGTTGACCGCCTCGAACTGGCCGAAGCTCTGCATCCAGATCGAGGCATCACGCAGCGAGTCCGGCTCGAGCTTGCACCAGGTCACGCGCCCCCGGCGTTCCTGCGTGATCAGCCCGGCGCGGCCCAGAATGACCAGATGCTTGGAAATCGCGGCAAGGCTCATCTCGAACGGTTCGGCCACATCCGTCACCGCCATGTCATCCTCCAGCAGCATCGACAGGATCGCGCGCCGCGTGGGATCGGCGAGGGCGGCAAAGACCATGTCGAGGGCGGGCGCGCTGTGCATGCCCTTCATAAGCCCAAGCGCGCGGCCCGCGTCAACGGCTGATCCATGCCGCAAGGGCTGAAACCGGGCCGCCTCGGGCCTGTCCTTGCCTGTCCCGCAACAGTCTCGGTCTCGGCCTTGCAGCAAAACTCAACCAAACGGTTGAATATACCAAACCGCCACCAACCGGCCTTGGGGCGGTTGCGGCAGAATGGCCGCCCTGCTTCTTCTTGGAAAAAATACTCAATAAAACAAAGATTTAGTAGATATTCGCGGCGGCGGTCGGGGTGCTTGACTCAGGCGCGCGCAGGCCCTAGCACAGGCGCAACATCCTGAGGGGGCCCATGTGACCGATCCCGAGCAGCGCACGCAACTGGCAGAGCTGGAAGCGAAGATTGCAAAGCTCAAGGCGAAGGACGCGCCACGGCCCCATCAGGAAGAGCATTATTCCCAGGCGCAGATGGCCTGGCGGATGGTGATCGAGCTGGTGGCCGGTCTGTTGATCGGTTTCGGCATGGGATACGGGCTGGATGTCCTGTTTGGGACGATGCCGGTGTTCCTTGTCATCTTCACGTTGCTGGGGATGGCCGCGGGCGTCAAGACGATGATGCGCAGCGCAGCCGAGATCCAGCAGAGTATGGACAAGCCCGCGCAAGGCGGGGATGAGAGGGCAAAGAATGGCGACTGACGCAAACGGTGCCGGGGAACCCGGTCTGGTTTTCCATCCGATGGATCAGTTCATGGTCAAGCCGCTCTTTGGTGACGGTGCCGTGGGCATGTTCACACTGACCAATGTCACGCTCTGGATGGCGCTGACGGTGCTGGCGATCATTGCGCTTCTGGTGATGGGCACCGCGCGCCGGGCCACGATCCCGACCCGCACGCAATCTGTGGCGGAATTGCTTTATGATTTCGTCCGCAAGATGGTCGAGGATGTGGCAGGCAAGGATGCGCTGGTGTTCTTTCCCTATATCATGACGCTGTTTCTGTTCATTCTCTTTGCCAACTTCCTCGGCCTCTTGCCGATGGCCTTTACAACCACGAGCCATATCGCGGTGACGGCTGTGATGGCGATGATGGTGTTCCTGACCGTGACCATCGTCGGTTTCGTCAAGCATGGCTTCGGGTTTCTTGGCCTCTTTTGGGTCAGTTCCGCGCCGCTGGCGCTGCGCCCGGTGCTGGCGTTGATTGAGGTGATCTCCTACTTTGTGCGCCCCGTCAGCCACTCCATCCGTCTTGCAGGCAACATGATGGCCGGTCACGCCGTGGTCAAAGTGTTTGCCGCCTTCGCGCCGATGATCGTGAT
>JBLRXE010000565.1:0-1639 GCA_047920895.1 Roseovarius sp. | reverse complement strand
AGGCGGGCATCATCAGTCCGGCCATAACGGCCGACATGTAAACCGGCAGTTTATTTGCCTTTTCCTGCGCTGCCAGCTCCCGGCGCTGGCGCATTTCGCTGGAATAGGCCAGCAGGGCCTGACTTAGGCTTGTGCCAAACCGGAATGACTGCAACACCACATTGACGAAAGCATGCGCCTCGTCGATCATCAGCCGCTCGGCCATGGCGTGATAGGCCTTTTCGCGGTTCTGACCGGCATATATTTCTTGCTGCGCCAGTTTGAAATCCGCACTCAGTTCCGGTGCGGCCAGCGACAGCTCGTCGGCCACGCGTGCAAGGGCCGCGTCGAATCCAAGTCCCGACTCGACCGAAATCTGAAGCAGGTCCAGCGCGTTGGGAAAGGATTTTTCAATCCGGTCCCGCCGTTCCGAGGCGCGCGCGCGCAGCCAGATTGCGGGGCCGAAAAACCCGAGTAGAATGACAACCGCATAAGCCATCATCAGTTGTGTGCTGCCCAACTCTCCGAGTTGCGCGCTGATCATATCGGGCAAGGGCAACCAGTCGCGCAAAATAACGACACTTGCCAGCAAGAGGGGCAGCAAAAGCCCCACCACAGTGCGCAATCCATAGTACAGCAGCACGGCATTCGGGCCATCAAACCCCGCATCGGCCAGATCGCGGCGCACCTTGTTGCGTTCTTTCTTCTCGGTCGGCAGGAAGGCTTTGCCGAACCCTGTCGGCGCGTGCTCGGCCTCGGTGAAGATGTCCAGTGGCGCATCTGCGGCTTGCAAACGCTGCGAAATCTGCTCGGCGCTTCGTTCGCGCATGGTGGTGACAATGGCAAGGAACAGCAGGAATGTACCGATAAGCAGTCCCGCCAGCGCAACATGACGGGGATCGGCCCCGAAATTTTCCGCGATTTGATCAATGAAAGCCAGCATGACGCATTCCCTTGCGGCTAGATGCGAAAATTAACGAGTTTGAACAGGATCAGCCCATTCAGGATGACAAGCCCCACTGCCGCCGCAGCCAGCGGCATGAACAGCGGGTAATCCATGACATCGCCGTAATATTCGGGGGTGATGATCGAATTCAGGCCGAAGATCACAAAGGGCAGGCCGGAAAGTATGATGGCTGAAATCCGGCCCTCGGCGGACATGGCCTTGATTTTGCGCCGCATCATGGCGCGCCCCCGGATGACTTGGGCAAGCACGCCCAAAACCTGCCCAAGATTGCCGCCAGTGCCATGCTGAATCGAAATGCTGGCTGACAGGTATTGATAGTCTTCGGTCGGCACGCGCTCGGCCAGTTTGCGCACGGCGGTCACCACATCGTCGCCATAGCTGACATGATCAACGATGATGCCAAATTCGGACCCGATCGGGTCTGGCATTGTCTCTGCAACAGTCGCAATCGAGGTGTTGAGCGGATGCCCCGCTTTGAGGCCGCGCGCCATCAGGTCCAGCGCGTCTGGCAGTTGGGCCACAAGCGTCTGGCGACGCTTGTTTCGGGCCGCTTTCAGGAAAAGAACCGGCAAGATACCGCATATCACCACAGCAAGTATGGTAGCCTGCACCGGCCCCAGTATTGGTGCGAAAGCCGCCCCGATCAGTAGTGCGGATAGCGCAGCAAGGCCAACGAACAGCCCCGCACGCGGG
>JBLRXE010000564.1:0-1640 GCA_047920895.1 Roseovarius sp. | reverse complement strand
CCTTCGAGAAATACCATTGCGCTGCCTGACGGTTCAGACCGCCGACCTTTGCTCCCCTGAAAGACACCATCAGTTGCATCCGCCCAGCCTGGCAGTCATAGTCCGGATGATGGATAATGCGTCGGAAAAAGTCGCCGATGCCTGGAGGGAGCGCCCTGATCGCAGCTTGCAGATCGCTGGAGACTTCTGGTCTCAGTGATTGGGGCGCTTTCTCTAACCGTTGAGATGACATCTTCGGAGGCCGTGCCGCTTCCGGGGACGCTATCTCGTCCGATAGCCCACCCCGGAACAGGCATGCAGCGGCTTCCCAAGATGCCGACTTGTCAGCGTCGGACGTCCGTGCACTTGGGTGGAGTCCCACTGCATTGCACCTCAATCCGGCCGCTTGCATCCGATCACGCGCCTTGCCGCCCAGCGCCAGGATGAAGGCGAGCGGGAACAGGTCCAACTGACGTGCGAGATACGTCTGTGTGCAAGCCTGCTCGACGCGTGCGAGGTGTTTGCCACCCGAAACCTCGGCAGGGCAAAGGACGGCATTTGTCGTCCATGTTTTGCGCAGTTGACTATCGAGCCCCTCATTCGGCCAGAAGGCATCAAGGATACGTTGCATGTTCCGGTGAAACGGTGTGGGGTGCCCGGCCCTGTCGATACCACCGCTACGCATCGCTTCGTGGAAGATGCGCAGCGAGTTGTGGACCATGTCCTTTGGCGTGCCCTCATACCCTGTGCTGTCTGGCGGATCGCCTGGTTCCGCCGTCACGATGATCAGTCGCACCTCGTCAAGCGTGCCGGTGGCACCGCCGAAGGCGCAAGGAACGAGGCCCCGTGATGGCTCCCACACGCAGGCACCGGCGCAAGCGCCCGCGAAATGCGCGCAGGGTTGATAGGCCGGTTCCAGTATGTCGAGCAGGGCTTTGGCAAGCATCGGGCAATCATTCCGGTTTTGTGGACCACCTTAATGAAAACCCGAAATGCGATCTGAAAACAACTTGCGATATCGAGATATCCAAGCCGTCATGTCCTCGAAACCAACTCGGGGACCATCATGCCCAAGACCAACGATGCCGCGCTGGACGCCTTCATCGCTGCCAAGACCGAGATCGACGCCATGCTGGGCCGGTTGATGGCCCACAGCGCCGACCACTTCGACTACAGCCCCGAGGAGGTGAACTGGGGCCATGTCGGCACGCTGGCCCACTATCGCGCCCGCCTCCGCGAAATCACCGACATGGCGTTCCGCGAAGGTGAGTACGCCGCCTGAACATCCCAGCCGACTAAACGGGCTGGCCGAAGCACGTGCCCATGGCCAGCTTGCTGATGGCAGCATGGGCGCCCACGAGGTGTTGGTCCTTCGGCAAGTCCCAAGTCGGGAACAGCCCGGCGACTGCCGCCATATGGTTTTCCAGTTCACCGATGATCATGGTGATGTTCCAGGTGCCGTTGTATTCGGTGGCCGACCTCCGGAGGTCGGCGCACAGCGCCATGACAGCCGCATAGTTGCGCATCGCCTGAAGCTGGCCAACCCCCTTCGTGTCCTCCACCAATAAGGTGAGACCATTGAGAACGGCGCGGATATCCCGCTCCATCATGCTGCAACGGTCCCTATGCCATCCAGCCGCACAGCGACGCTGGTGATGCCG
>JBLRXE010000563.1:0-1642 GCA_047920895.1 Roseovarius sp. | reverse complement strand
GTAGCCATTTTTCGGCGGCTTGATCTTCACCTGGATCGCCATCGGGATCAGGTGCAGTTCCTCGCTGTCGTTGACCTGCATCTTGTCGGTGGCGTGGCAGATCGCCGAGAGCGTGCGCTGCGCGATCTCGACCGTGTTTTCCAAGGCTTCGGGCAGATCGGCAAAGAGCGCCGCCATCTCGTCTTGGCTTTTGAAATAATGCTGCGGGGTCAGGCGGCGGCGCGGCGCGCTCTGATCGACATAGGTCCCCTCGGCCACGCAGAGCATGGCATCGTGCGCCTCATACATCTCCGATTTCGGGAAATAGACATCGTTGGTCGCCACAAGGGGCAGACCCATGGCATAGGCCATCTCGATCAGCCCACGCTCGGTCAGGCGTTCGGCCTCGGGCGCGCCACCGTCACCGGGATGACGCTGCAACTCGACATAGAGCCTGTCACCAAACGCCCGCACCAGCCGCTGCATCAGCGCCTCTGCCGACGGGCGCTGCCCGCCCTGCAAGAGACGCCCCACCGGCCCATCCGGCCCACCCGTCAGGCAAATCACCTCCTCGGCATGACGCTCGACCTCGCTCAGCGTCACATGCGGCAGGCTGCCGTCACCCCGCAGATAGAGGCAAGAGTTGAGCTTCATCAGGTTCTCATAGCCGCGCTCGCTCTGCGCCAAGAGAACAAGGGGTGCAGGCGGTTTGGCACGCTCGCCGGGGGCGAGGGTCAGATAGGCCAGATCGACCTGACAGCCCATGATCGGCTGCACGCCGGCCCCCTGCGCGCTGACAGAAAATTCGAGGGCGGCGAACATATTGTTCGTGTCGGTCACGGCCACGGCAGGCATGCCTGCGGCCAGACAGAGACCGGGCAGCTTCTTGAGCCGCATCGCCCCTTCCAGCAGGGAATATTCGGTATGCACCCGCAGGTGGATGAATCGGGGATCAACGCTCATGCCCGCCACCCTAGCCCCGGTCGCGGCTGAACAAAAGACTTGCCAAACCACCCGCCCCCGGCTTTCATCGGATCACGACAAGCAAAGCCCGCCACCTTCTACGCCGCATCGAAGGGCAGGCGACCGGGGCAGACATAGGTAACGCGGCGGGCATCGGCTCATGACTCTCACGTTTCTTCTGAATGGAGAGAGTGTGGCGCTTCGGGATGTGACCCCGACGACAACCCTGCTCGACTGGCTGCGCGAGACGCGCGGGCTCACCGGCACCAAGGAAGGCTGCAACGAAGGCGATTGCGGCGCCTGCACGGTGATCGTCAGCGATGAGACCGGCGCGCGCCCGCTCAACGCCTGCATCCTGCTCTTGCCGCAACTCGCCGGGCGCGCGGTGCGCACGGTCGAGGGGATCAGCGGCCCCGAGGGCCAATTGCATCCCGTGCAAGAGGCGATGATCGCGCATCACGGCTCGCAATGCGGCTTCTGCACACCGGCGTTCATCACCTCGATGGCCTGCGCGCATCTCAATGGCGAGACGGATCACGACCGGGTTCTGGCGGGCAATCTGTGCCGCTGCACGGGCTACCATAATGTCGTGGATGCGGTGCTGGACGCCGCCAGGGAAATGAGGGGAGCGTAAGCCATGGGTCGCGCGCCAACGCCGTACGGAACGGCGATCAAGTACGAACCGAAGCAGCTCAAGATC
>JBLRXE010000562.1:0-1642 GCA_047920895.1 Roseovarius sp. | reverse complement strand
GCCAATGTCGTGCCGCGACTTTCGCACACTCCAGGGGCTGTCCTGTGGCCCGGTCACGATATCGGCCAGGACACACTGCGCATTCTGATCGATGAGTTGGGACGGGTGCACACGATCCCGCACGGGTTCCTGAAATTGGGCGTCAAGATGCCATAGCACGATCCCGCATGAGGCACTCTGACAGGCAGGCCAACCCTTCGGGCGCATTCCCTAAAGGAGGCTCTCATGGTTGGACGGATACTGGAACTGACGAAGCCCGGGCTCTCGGTGCACAAGCGCCGCGGGTTCCTGGCGGTGGATACAAGTGACGGCGAGGCCGGGCGCATTGCTTTCGATGACGTTGAGGCGGTCCTGGTCGCCAGCCCCGGAATGGTCTGGTCGAACACAGCGCTTGCCGAACTTGGCGCCCGCCAGGTGCCGGTCATGGTGCTGGGCCATGACTTCATCCCGGTGAGTGTCATGCTCCCGCTCAACGGGCATTTCCAGCAGGCGCATCGTTTCAGGGCACAGGCAGATGCGTCCTTGCCCTTTCGCAAGCAGGCCTGGGCCGCATTGGTGCGCCACAAGATCATGGCACAGGCCGAGGCACTTGGGCGCGTGAATGAGCCGTCCGAGCGGCTGCGGCGGTTGGCCATGGCCGTAAGATCCGGCGATCCCGACAATCGCGAGGCGCAGGCCGCGCAGGCCTACTGGCCCTTGATGATGGACAAGGCGTTTCGCCGTGACCGCGACGCATCGGGTGCAAATGCGCTGCTGAACTACGGCTATGCCGTTCTGAGAGCAGCAACTGCCCGCGCGATCGTCGCCGCAGGGCTGCATCCATCCCTGTCAGTCCACCACCGCTCTGGTGGCGATGCGCTGGCCCTTGCCGATGATCTGATGGAGCCTTTCCGCCCCACTGTTGATCTGATCGTTCGCCGCCTGTGCTCGGAAGGTATCACCGAGGTCGCCGAGGCGCGCGGTGCGCTGGTGGCCAACCTTACCGCCGATTTTCCGACACCGCAGGGCGCAAGCCCCCTGTCACAGGTCCTGGTGCGATTGGCGCAAAGCCTCGCCCAGTCTTGCGAAAGCGGAAAGTTGCGCCTTGTCTTTCCGGACCGACCGATACCCATGGCCTCGGAAAGCCAGGACGATGAGTGAAAATGGCTTCAAACAACTCTCAGGATACAGAATCATGTGGGTATGGGTCCTTTTCGATCTGCCGGTGCTGACCAGCGCCGAACGCAAGCGGGCCACGCGGTTTCGCAATGACCTCTTGGATCTCGGCTTTGAAATGGTTCAGTTTTCGGTCTATCTTCGGCACGCTTGGACTAAGGAAAAGGCTGAAAGCTATGCACGACAGGTTGGCGACCTCGTCCCGGACCCCGGCCATGTGCAGGTGCTGTTCTTTACGGACAAGCAATATGCCCTCAGTCAGGTGTTCCACGGCAAGCGACGATCCAAAGCCCCAGCAGAAAAACCGGCTCAACTCATGCTGTTTTGAGCAGGAAGGGGGCATTTTTCTGCGGCGCAGCTCAATAAAAAGCCCCGCGCAACAAGGGGTTGCGCGGGGTCTATCCTAGCAGAAGAAGCGGCGTGGCCAAGCCCGGACCGCACGCGGTGGCCTTCATCGACGGTCACAATCCTAGCAGAAGAAGCGGCG
>JBLRXE010000561.1:265-1649 GCA_047920895.1 Roseovarius sp. | reverse complement strand
ACAAACTCGGTCGCAGCACATGCCCCGCATAGGCCAGCGCCAGCTTCTCCACCGCTGCCTCAGGCGGCAATTCCTCGCTGACACCCGTGCGGCGGCAGGTCAATTCGACCACGCCATTCTTCAATCCACGCGGCCCCACGGTGATCCGCCACGGCAGGCCAATGAGGTCCATCGTGGCAAACTTGCCGCCCGCCCGCTCGTCGCGGTCATCGTAAAGCGGCTCCATTCCCAGCGCCACCAGTGACGCATAAAGCGCCTCGCAAGCGGCATCGGCCTCGGCATCGCCCTGTTTCAAATTCACGATCCCGGCATGGAAGGGTGTGACACCTTCGGGCCAGATGATGCCACGCTCGTCATGGTTGGCCTCGATGATCGCGCCGATCAGACGGCTCACGCCGATGCCATGGCTGCCCATATGGACCGGCACGGATTTGCCATCCGGCCCCTGCACTGTGGCGCCCATCGGCTCGGAATATTTGGTGCCGAAATAGAAAATCTGGCCCACCTCGATCCCCTTGCTGGCGCGGCGGCGCGCCTCGGGGATGGCGTCATAGAGCGCGGCATCATGGGTCTCATCGGTGCGCGCATAGGGCGTGGTCCATTCCTTGACGATGGCCTCGCATTCCGTGCGGCTGGCATAATCCACCACCCGGTCGCCCAGGGTCAGATCGGTGATGGCGCTGTCGTAGAACACATCTGATTCGCCCGTATCGGCCAGAACCAGAAACTCATGCGTGTCGTCGCCCCCAATCGGCCCGCTATCCGCCCGCATCGGAATGGCCTGCAACCCCATCCGTTCATAGGTGCGCAGGTAGCTGACCATGTGGCGGTTATAGGCATGCAGCGCGTCTTCCTTGGTCAGGTCAAAGTTATACCCGTCCTTCATCAGAAATTCGCGGCCCCGCATGACGCCAAAGCGCGGACGCATCTCGTCGCGGAACTTCCACTGGATATGGTAGAGCGTCAGCGGCAGGTCTTTGTAGCTGCCGACATGCGCCCGGAAAATATCGGTGATCAATTCCTCATTGGTCGGACCATAGAGCATGTCGCGATCATGCCGGTCCTTGATCCGCAGCATTTCCGCGCCGTAATCGTCATAGCGTCCGCTCTCGCGCCACAGGTCCGCCGATTGCAGCGTCGGCATCAAAACCGGAATATGCCCCGCGCGCACCTGTTCTTCATGCACGATGTTTTCCAGCTTGCGCAGGATCTTGAAGCCCAAGGGCAGCCAGGAATAGATCCCGGCGCTCGCCTGTTTGATCATCCCCGCCCGCAGCATCAGCCGATGCGAGGCAATCTGCGCCTCTGCGGGGGTTTCCTTGAGAACGGGCAGAAAATAACGGCTCAGACGCATGGGCAGGGCACCTTTGAGATGAAATCCTTG
>JBLRXE010000561.1:0-255 GCA_047920895.1 Roseovarius sp. | reverse complement strand
GGCGTCGGAGTATCCTAGGGCAAGAGGCGGGGCAAGGGGCAGGGGGCCTTCACCCAGCCAACCGCCCCAAGAGCGCGCGCATGAACGCGTGCCCGGCGTTGAACTGTGCCACGGTGATATACTCATCCGGCTGATGCGCCTGTGCGATGTCGCCGGGGCCGCAGATCACCGCGGAATAGCCCGCCTCTTGGAATTGCCCCGCCTCGGTGCCGTAGCTGACCACATGGCGGCCATTGTCGCCGGTGATCTGGCGCA
>JBLRXE010000560.1:0-1651 GCA_047920895.1 Roseovarius sp. | reverse complement strand
GCGGTTCGGTGCGCGATGGCGAGGTGATCGCCGCCGCCGATGCCGCAGGCCTTGCGATGGTCTTTACCGGCATGCGCCATTTCCGGCACTGACGCGCCGATGCGGATCGTTTTCTGGACGGCGTTCTGGGTCTTTTTGCTGGATCAGGCATCGAAATACCTGATCGTGCATATGATGGACCTGCGCAGCCTCGGGTCCATTGACCTCTGGCCGCCCTATGTCAACCTGCGCATGGCCTGGAATTACGGGATCAACTTCGGCATCTTGGCGGGCGATGATCCGCTCACCCGCTGGGTGCTGATTGCGGTGGCGCTGGTCATCTCGGGGGCGGTGCTGTGGTGGGTGCACAGCGAACCCTTGGGGCGCTGGCACCGCGTTGCGGCGGGGCTGCTGGTGGGCGGCGCGCTCGGGAATGTGATCGACCGGCTGATCTACGGCGCGGTCGCGGATTTCCTCAACATGTCCTGCTGTGGCATTTCCAACCCCTATGCCTTCAACCTGGCCGATGTCGCGGTTTTTGCAGGTGCCTTTGGCATGGTTCTGTTGCCTTCGGGCAAAAAGCCCTCGTGACCTCGGGCCTTGAATGCGCTAAGGCTCTCATGACCTTGCAGGAGAGTGGCGATGACGATGCCGCGTAAGACAGTTTTGACCCTTCTTGTGGCCACGATCGTGGCCGGGTGCGGCGGGCGCGATGACGTCACGCTGAGCCGTATCCGACATACCGGAAACGGGCCGGACGAGTTTTCCATCATCCCCGGCAAGCCCCTGCAAACCCCCGCGGATCTGGCCAGCCTACCCGCGCCCAATCCCGGCGGCGCCAATCTCACGGATCAGAACCCGCTGGCCGACGGCGTGATCGCCCTTGGCGGCAACCCGGCGGGCGGAGTTGCCGGAAATGGCGCGCTCGTCAACCATGCCAACCGCTTTGGGGGCTCCCCCGCCATCCGCCAGACCCTCGCCACCGAGGACAAGGAACTGCGCAAGGCGCATGGCCGCGTCGATCTGCTGCGCTTCCTGCCCGGTGACGACTATGTGCAGGCCTACCGTCGCGATTGGCTCGATGCCTATGCAGAGGAACAGCGCCTGCGCAACCACGGCGTGGTCACCCCGGCAAGCCCACCCCCGCCCAAGTGATCGCCCTCCGCTTGAAACGGCGCGGCCAAGGCGTATCTACCAGATCAGACGCGACTTAGACCGGAGACCGTATATGCGACATTTCCTCGCCAGCCTGACGCTGGCCATACTGCCGCTTGCCGCCCCAGCCTGGGCCGCCACCACCGATCAGGTCACGCATTTCACGCTCGACAATGGGCTCGAGGTGGTGGTAATCGAGGATCACCGCGCCCCCGTGGTCACGCAGATGCTGTGGTATCGCGCCGGGTCCGCCGATGAGACACCGGGCGTCTCGGGTGTCGCGCATTTCCTTGAACACCTGCTGTTCAAGGGGACCAAGACCATGGACCCCGGCGAATTTTCCGCCACCGTGGCGCGCAATGGCGGCTCGGACAACGCCTTTACCAGCTATGATTACACCGCCTATTTCCAACGCATCGCCGCCGACCGGCTGGAACTGATCATGCGCATGGAATCCGACCGCATGACCAATCTGCAATTGGACGAGGCCGATATTCTCACCGAACGCGACGTGATC
>JBLRXE010000559.1:0-1652 GCA_047920895.1 Roseovarius sp. | reverse complement strand
CGCGCCCCCGTGCGGCGCACCACAAACAGCCCCGCCCTACATCGTATCCAGACAATGCCGCCGGAACGCCCGCTTGAGCAGGTCCAGCTCCTCGCGCAACAGCGACATTTCGGCGCGGATGTCATAGCTCAGAACATCCCCCGCCAAGAGCGCGAAACTGTCCAGAACCTCGCCACTCCGCCGATCCCGGATCACAAAGGTCTGCACCCCGTCCGCGATCTTTTCCACCGGCACCGGCACCCGCACCACCCAGAGGTTCTCTTCCGGCTTGGCCGTCACCGCGACCCCGGCCACCGGCTCTTGCTGATGCGTCACCTCGATCTCGGGCACGGCCTCCGTGTCGCCCGCCCGCGTCAGAACCCCCTCCCAGACCCCTTCAAAGAGCCGCGTCTTGGTCAATGTCCACGCATTCATGGCCGCCCCTCTCTCCCTACAGCGCCGCGCGCGGGCGCCGACTGAACGTCACATCCCGCAACACAAGCTGGCTCATCTGCGGATTCTCGAAAATCAGGTCAATCCACACCCGCTCCACCCGCTTTTCATTCAGGTGGGAATAGGCCAGATCAAACTCCACCATGATCTCCTCGGCGTTCAGCGGCAATTCCCGCACGATCTGCTCGGTATTCGGCCCATGCTTGATGTTGAGTCGGGCAAATATCTCCAGCGGCTTTTCCATCTCCACAATCGTATCCATCCTGAGCAGATGCCGCTTGCTCAACCCATCGACCGCCTGCTGCGGGAAATCCAGCACCACCGACAGGAACGAGCCGTCAAAGGCAAACACATCCATCCGCAAGCCGTAAGGGGCCAGATCCGCCTCGCGGCTATTGCGCAACTGGCGCAAACACAGCTCCGAGCGCGCGCAATCGTGAAACAACGTCACCTCGCGCCCCAGCATCGACTTGGACCGCACCGAGGCCATGCCGGGCACCGGCAAAGGCTCGCGCCACAACTCGGGCCGCCAGGCCCAATCGGTGCCATGCGGGCGCGAAAAGGAATTCGACCCGATCATCGGCAACGCCAGCCGGTTATCGGCAATCGAGATCACCTCGTTGAGCGAATACATCAACTGGCGCGCCCGGGCCCGCGCACGGCGCAACTCCGCCAACCCCATCATCGGGGCATTGCGCGCGGCCTGCCGCCATGTGCGCAGGCTGCGGCGATGCGTCAACACGTCCAGTAATTTCATGCAGAGCGCACCCTTGCCAATCTTCACACGCGCGGCCGTGCCGGAATGCTACGTCCCAATTCCTTGCTTAGCATTAATTCAAAAGAGGAAACAATCCATCCCAAAGATCAGGAGGCCGGACTCGCCGCCCTGATCGCCCGCGCCAAGGCTTGCAACAGCGCCTGCCCCTCGGACCCCGACACGCCCTGCCCCTCTGGGCCGTAAACCGCCAGCCCCACCAGATGCCCGTTGATCACCAGTCCGGCGCGCCAATGCACTGGATCGCCCCCCGGCAACGCGGCATCGCCGCCCTGCATCACCTGCACCACCGCCAGACCGTCCTTTTCCTGCGCCACCCGCACCTTTGCGGGGGCCAGCGCCCGCGCCATGGCCTGCGCATCCGGCACTTGCGCCGACGCCGTGCGCGGCAGCACCGAGACGGTCATCACCGCCGGATCGGCATAGACGCCGCCCGTCTGGCCAA
>JBLRXE010000558.1:0-1652 GCA_047920895.1 Roseovarius sp. | reverse complement strand
CAACCATCACCTCGCAATTGCCATGATCCGCGGTGACGATCATCGTGCCACCAACCTCGTCGAGCGCCGCGATGACCCGCGCCAGACCCCGATCCACCGCTTCACAGGCCGCCATCGCGGCCTTGAGATCCCCAGTATGCCCGACCATGTCGGGATTGGCGTAATTGACCACGATCAGATCGTATCGCCCCCGGATCGCCGCAACGAGCCGGGTCGTGACCTCTTCGGCGGACATCTCGGGTTTGAGATCATAGGTCGCGACGTTGGGGGAGGGCGCCATATAGCGATCCTCCCCCGCTTCGGGCTGTTCCTTGCCGCCGTTGAGGAAAAAGGTCACATGCGGATATTTCTCGGTCTCGGCCAGGTGAAACTGCCGCAGCCCGTGCTGCGACACCCATTCCGCCAGCGTGTTGACGATGGCCCGCGACGGAAAGACCGCATCGAACCAGACATTATGTGCCTCGGAATATTCCACCATCCCAAGCAGCGCCGCCCAATGCGGGCATGCCCCCCGCTCGAACGCGGCAAAGGCCGGATCGGCAATCGCTTGCAGGATTTCACGGGAGCGGTCGGCACGGAAATTGAGACAAAAGAGACCGTCACCATCCTGCGCGCCCCGGTAGTCGCCAATCACCGTCGCGGTGATGAATTCGTCGGTCTCGGAGCGGGCGTAGGCGTTGGTGATCGCCATGCGTGGATCAGGGCAGCGCAGGCCACGCCCCGCGACAATCGCCTCATAGGCCTCTTGCACGCGTGACCAGCGATTGTCGCGGTCCATGGCGAAATAGCGCCCTGTGACGGTCGCGATCCGCACCTCCGGTGGCATGATGTCGCGCAACTTTTCCAAGTGCACACGGGCGGATTTCGGGGCCACGTCGCGCCCGTCGGTCAGCGCATGTAGCAGCACCGGCACCCCCGCCTCGGTCAACGCCCGCGCCGCCGCCGCGATGTGATCGAGATGCCCATGCACCCCGCCATCGGACATGAGCCCCAAGAGATGCGCCCGCCCACCGCTGGCCTTCATCTTGGCAACAAAGCCCTGCAAGGCACTGTTTGTAAAGAAAGACCCGTCGTCGATCGCAAGGTCGATCTGGCCCAGATCCATCGCCACCACCCGACCTGCGCCAATATTGGTATGGCCCACCTCGGAATTGCCCATCTGCCCGCGCGGCAGGCCCACATCGGGGCCATGGGTGATCAGCGTGGCATGGGGACAGGTGGCCATCATCCGGTCAAAAATGGGCGTTTGCGCCAGATGGGGCGCATTGGCATGGGGGCTGTCGCTCAGCCCCCAACCATCAAGGATGCACAGGACGACGGGTTTCGGCATGCTCTCTCCTGACCTTCGTGTTGCCGCCTTCTAGCCTGTCGCGACCGCAGGGTGAAGCGGCTTTGCGGTCGCGCCGCAATCCGGCGGCATCCTGTCGCGTTCCGCGAGGTCGCTGCCCGGCCCGCGCTCTATGACACTGCTATCGCGCGACGTCCCGCGACACCCCCGTCAGGGCGCTTGCGCATATGGCGGAATTCCGCTTGAACGGGCCTGCGGATAAGGAAAGGCACAAGATGACAACCTGGATCACCATCTGCGACACCTGCAAGCGCGAGGATTGGGACGCCGCCACGCACACGCGTCCGCATGGCGAGGATCTCGC
>JBLRXE010000557.1:0-1658 GCA_047920895.1 Roseovarius sp. | reverse complement strand
CGCCATGGCGAGATCGTCCAGCGCCATCTGGCGCTCTTTTGGGAAGCGTTGAAATAGACCGATGCGCTGTGTCCCGTGACAGGCGGGGCACTTTGAGTATTTGAAGAACGATGAAAGCGGGCCTCAAAGCCCGTCGAAGGCGCAGAGCCTGTGGACATCCATGCCCATGTCGGTCAGACGTTTGTGCCCGCCCAGATCAGGCAGATCGACGACAAAGGCGCAGCCCATGATCACGCCACCCAGCCGTTCGATGAGCCGGATGCCCGCCGCCGCCGTGCCGCCGGTGGCCAAAAGGTCATCGACTAGAAGCACGCGCTCGCCGGGCTGGATGGCGTCGTCGTGGATTTCCACTACCGCCGCGCCATATTCGAGCTGATAGTCCTCGGAGATCACCGCGCCGGGCAGTTTGCCCTTCTTGCGGATCGGCACGAAGCCCACGGAGAGTTGATGCGCGATGGCACCGCCAAGGATGAAGCCGCGCGCCTCAAGCCCCGCCACCTTGTCGATGGGCTGGCCGGCGTAGGGGTGCAGCATCTGGTCGATGGCCATGCGAAAGCCGCGTGGATCGGCAAAGAGCGTGGTCACGTCGCGAAAGAGAATCCCCTCATGGGGGAAATCGACGATGGTGCGGACATAGTCCTGAACGGTCTTGAGGGGCGGCATGGCGTGGCTCCGGCTGGCTGCGGCAGGGTTGTGGCGCAGGGCGCGCGCGGGCGCAAGTGCTCAGTGCGTGGTGCGATAGTCTGCGATCACCTCGGTCAAGGTGCCGATGGCCCAGAGCGTGAGGCCAAAGACCACGATGCAGAGCAGAAAATTGAGGGCCGATTGGCTCAGTCGGCCAAGCCGCCCCGCAGGATTGCCGAGAAAGGCGATTTCCGGGCGCAAGAGAAAGCGCGAGGCGATATAGCCAAAGAGCAGCGCCGAGAGGCCCCAGTGGGTAGCAGTCAGGACCGCGCTGCCATTGGTACGCGCGAGATAGCTGGCAAAGCCCACCACCAGCACCCAGCGGATGACCTGGAATATCTCATCGGTGAGCGCCTCGAAGCGGCGGCCCATGGCGTAGCGCCAGTTTTGATCTGTGAGTTTGTCGATGAGGTGGGTCATGCGCCTGTTGTGGGCCTCACGCGGGGCTGCGTCCAGATATGTGACAGGTCACGCGCGGAGAGTTGAGCGGGTGCGATCAGCCCAGCACCCGCCCCGCCACCGCGTCAAGCCGTGCCAGAACCTGCGGATTGCGCTTGTCCGGGGCGGTAAGAAGCGCGAAGTCGAGCGCGCGGTCACAGCCATGCGGGCAGGGCGCACGGGACGCGCCCAGAAGCGCGGGCAGGCCGCGGACAAGAGCGCGGCCCTTGTCGGCATTGCCCGTCAGCGTGGCGATGATGGCGGTTATATCGACCGCGCCGTGATCGGGGTGCCAACTGTCGTAATCGGTGATCATGGCGACGCTTGCATAGCACAGCTCTGCCTCGCGGGCGAGTTTGGCCTCGGGCATGCCGGTCATGCCGATCACGTCGCAGCCCCAGTGATCGCGGTAGAGTTTCGATTCCGCGATGGTCGAGAATTGTGGTCCTTCCATCGCGAGATAGGTGCCGCCGCGATGCATGCGGATGCCCACCGCGCGCGCGGCGGTTTCGCAGGCGTCCGAGAGGCGCGCGCAG
>JBLRXE010000556.1:0-1660 GCA_047920895.1 Roseovarius sp. | reverse complement strand
CTAATCATCCGGTTGCAATTTTTGGATGGCTCACAATCGCAGTAGGGTTCACGATGTTAGTTTTGTGGGTGCCTACGGAGGTTCCTACGTCAAGCCTATCCAACTTAAACCATACCGTTTTCAACGCCCACAAAGCCTCCATTAGCCAAGCGGTGATGTTGTTAGGTAGTGTTATGGTGCTTGTTGGCGCGATAGACGCCGGGTTTTCGGGTTTGCAGTTAAAGATTTCTTCAAAACAATCACCAAACTCAGGGGACGCGAATATCACTACAAGCTCAATTGGCGATAAATCGACTTCTTCGAATAGTAAGACCAAGGTGAAGGACCGTCAGGGGAAAATAAGGGAGTTAACCTTACAGCAAGACGGATCAGTCACATTGGGAACCATGACTGGAATAAAAACATTCCCTTCCGTCGCAGATGCAAAAAAATATTTGGAATGATCGACTGTAAAGTTTGAGGTCCCATCCTTGGGACTTGGTCAAGAGGCGTCACCTGTGCTAGAATTGCCCTATGAAAGCGCTTTTGCCCCTCTTGCTGATCTGCGCCACACCGGCGCTCGCCGATGCCACCATCGGGCGCAAGACCGTGGAATGCTACTGCACCGACAAGAGCGGCGCGCGCGTCGAGATGGGCGAGACAATCTGTCTTCAGGTCGATGGCAACATGTTCATGGCGCAATGCCAGATGTCGCTCAACGTGCCGATGTGGCGCAAGATTTCGGACGGGTGCCTATCCTCCCGCCTGCCCCAATCGCTGCAACCAGCCGTCGATGCGGGCGGCGTTGACGCCAAGATCTGACTTGCCAAAGCGTAGACGTCCGTAAATCTCCAGCCGCGCGCCGTCCTGCCGCACCGTGGTATAATCAGGAAAGCCAAAGACCCGCGACCGCGTGACATAGGTGATCATGCCTTGCGCCACATCCCCGGCCAAAACTCGGCTGCGCGGCGTGGCGCGGATGATCGCATCGAGCGCGGCCAGATCCCCCGGCACCACCCGCACCGCCCCGCCCGCCATATCCCCCGGTGCAAGGCTCTCAGGCATTGCATGCCAGCGCGCCGAATCACTCGGCGCAAGCCGCACATAGGCCATCGCCGCCACGATCCCGATTAGAACCAGACCCAGCCAGAGCTTCATCGCAGCGCCGCGACGCCGCTCACCCGGCCCGCGCCCCGTCCACGGTCTCGGCCAGCGCCTCGGCGCGCGCGGCGATCTCGGCCAGCGTCTCGATCACCGCCTCGGGCACCACCGGCACCTCGATCCGCTGCGCCTCGGGCGCGGGGGCATTGCGCAACTGATCCAGCTCCGCCTCCTTTTCCGCTAGCCGGTCCTCGGCCTCGCGCAGCTTGTCCTGCAAGCCTGCGGTCTTGTCTGCCAGCATCAGCCCCGCCATCAGCAACATACGCGGCTCGGGGATACGCCCGATCTGTGCGGCCAATACAGCGGCCTCCTCATCCAGCATCTTGGCAGCGGCATAGAGGTAATGCTCCTCGCCCGCCTGACAGGCCACTTCAAAATTGCGCCCCCCGATCTCGATCTGAACCTCAGGCATCCGATGTCTCCGTTTTCTCTGTCTGCTCCGGCGCGCTCCCGGCCTCGGCCACCGCTTCGACCCCACCCTGGGTCTGACGCCACGCCGGACCGGGGACCCGGACCGCGC
>JBLRXE010000555.1:0-1660 GCA_047920895.1 Roseovarius sp. | reverse complement strand
GAGCGTTGTTCGCCGGCAGCCCCCGCGCGAATTGCAGCGTGTTCTGCAACAGCGTGTCGCGCGACCGATCCACCCCCACCAACAGACCCATATCCACCCGGCTGACCCGTGGCACCGGCTCCAGCCGGTCGGGGCTGACATGCCAGACAAAGGCATCCGCCACATCGAAATCAGGGGCCGACAGCGGCGCCGGGGCCATCCGCTCCAGCGCGGCGGCGATACGGTCCAACGGCTCACGCATCAGATCTTGCCTTCTTCCTCGTTCGCGGCGGTCTCAGCGGCATCCGCCGCCTCCTCGTCGTCAAACCACAGCCCCTCGGCCCGCAACGCGGCCTCGCGCTTCTTCTCGACCCATGACACCAGCTGGATCGACACCTCATAGAGGCCGTATACCACGACAAACAGGATCAGTTGCGTCACCACATCGGGCGGCGTCACCAGAGCGGCCAGAACAAGAATCCCGATCATGGCATATTTGCGCACGGATTTGAGACCGACCGCACTCACCAGCCCGGCCTTGCCCATCAGCGTAAGCAACACCGGCAACTGAAAGCACAGACCAAAGGCGATGATGAATTTCAGCGTTATATCAAGGCTCTCATTGACCTTGCCAAAGAATGTGATGCGAATACCCGTCGCCTCCGGCGCGGCGGCCGCCGCCGGCACCGCCTCTGTGCCAACCAGCCCGGTCATCAGATCGGCAATGATCGAGGGCACATCGGCAAAGCCGAGGAAAAACGCCATCGCCAGCGGCGTCACCACCAGATGCGCAAAGGACGCCCCCAACAAGAACATCACCGGGGAGGCGATCATGAACGGCAAAAACGCGTTCTTTTCCTGCTTATAGAGACCGGGCGCCACAAAGCGCCACATCTGGAACCCGATCACCGGAAAGGCCAGGGCAAAGCCGAACACCATCGAAATGCGGAACAGCGTAAAGAGATATTCCTGCGGGCTGGTATATTGCATCGTGGGCGACGGATCACCCAACTCGCGCAGGGTCGCCTCGATCGGGCCCAGCAGGAATTGCAGGATCGGTTCGGCCATCGTAAAGGCCAGCACGATCCCGATGATAAAGGCAATGACCGACCGGATCAGCCGCGTGCGCAGTTCCGCCAGATGTTCGATAAGCGGCGCGCTGCTGTCGTCGATCTCGTCGCGCGGGCTCATGCCTCATCCCCCGCCTTGGCCTTCTTCGCCGATGTCTTGGGCGCGGCTTTTGGTTTGGGCTTGGGCTTGGGCTTGGCTGCGGGCTTCTCGGGCGTGGTTGCGGCCTTGGTCGTCTTGCGCGCCTCCGCCATTTCGGCGGTGGCGGCACGCGCCTTGTCGGCGGCGGCCTGCTGTTCGGGGCTGAGCGGCGGCTTGGTCGCCACGTTCAGATCGCGGGTGACGCTGTCGGTTGTCTTGCGCACCTCGTCCATCGCGGCCTTCATCGGGTTCGCGGCGGATTTGAAGGTCTTTTGAATGTCACCCACGCCGGACTGATCGGCGGCGTCATTCATCGCCCGGCTGAATTCACGGGCCATGCCCTTGGCCTTGCCCACAAAATTGCCCACCGCCCGGAACATTCCGGGCAGGTCCTTGGGCCCCACCACGATCAAGGCCACGATGCCGATGAGCAATAGCTCCGTCCAGCCAAGATCGAACATCTAAGGATCAG
>JBLRXE010000554.1:0-1665 GCA_047920895.1 Roseovarius sp. | reverse complement strand
CTCTCCATGACGCGCGCGAATATGACGCCGTGGTCAGTGCGGGCGAGAATGTGACGGCGGGGCTGATGGCGCTCACCTTGCAGGAAATGGACATCCCGGCGCGCAGTTGGCAGGGCTGGCAGGTGCCGCTCAAGACCAATTCCGCCCATAGCGCCGCCCGGATCGAGGAAATCCCAACCGACAACATCAATGGCCGTTTCGCCCAAGGCATGCGCGTGGCCGTGGTCGCGGGCTTTCAGGGGATCAGCCCCGAGGGGCGGATCACCACGCTGGGGCGGGGCGGATCGGACACCACCGCCGTGGCCTTTGCCGCCGCCTTTGACGCGGAACGCTGCGACATCTACACCGATGTGGATGGGGTCTATACCACCGACCCGCGCATTACGTCCAAGGCGCGCAAGCTCGACAAGATCGCGTTCGAGGAGATGCTGGAACTGGCCTCGCTCGGGGCCAAGGTGCTGCAAACCCGTTCCGTGGAACTGGCGATGCGCTATAATGTGAAACTGCGCGTGCTCAGCAGTTTCGAGGAACCATCTGATGAGGCCGGCACGCTGGTCTGCGCCGAGGAGGAAATCATGGAATCAAAGGTTGTCAGCGGCATCGCCTATTCCCGGGACGAGGCGAAAATGACCCTTATCTCGGTGGCCGACCGTCCCGGCATCGCCGCCGCCATTTTTGGGCCCCTGTCCGAGGCGGGCGTCAATGTCGATATGATCATCCAGAACATCGCCGAGGAAGGCCGCACCGACATGACCTTTTCCTGCCCCACGGATCAGGTCATGCGCGCTGAAAAGGCGCTGCGCGAGGCCAAGGAGCGGGGCGACATCAACTATCACGACCTTGTCGCCGATACAGATGTGGCCAAGGTTTCGGCCGTGGGAATCGGCATGCGCAGCCAATCGGGCGTTGCCGCCAAGATGTTCAAGACGCTCAGCGATGAAGGTGTGAACATCAAGGTGATCGCGACCTCCGAAATCAAGATTTCCGTGCTGATCGACCGGAAATACATGGAACTCGCGGTGCAGGCGCTGCATGATGCCTTTGAATTGGACAAAGCGGCCTGACCCGGCCATATCCTCCCTGCCGCCGGGTCCGGCCAATCCCTGAACCCGCCCCGGGGGACCGCCGCCCATGACCGAGTTTTTCAAGACCGACAGCCGTCAGATGCTGGGCCGCCTGCGCGCCATCATGGCCGAGGACGCAGGCGGGCAGACGCGGCTTGACCAGATCACGCGCCTGATCGCCGAGGAAATGCGGATCGAGGTCTGCTCGATCTATCTCTTTCGCGACGAGGAGACGCTGGAACTCTGCGCCACCGAGGGTCTGAAGGCCGAGGCCGTGCACCAGACCAGGATGCGCATGGGCGAGGGTCTGGTGGGACGTGTGGCGCGCACCAGCGCGGTGATCAATACCGACAATGCCCCCGCAGAGCCCGGATTTCGCTATATGCCGGAAACCGGCGAAGAGGCCTATTCCTCGTTTCTCGGTGTCCCGATCCAGCGGCTTGGGGAAAAACTCGGCGTTCTGGTGGTGCAGTCCAAACAGGAGCGGCGTTTCTCGGACGATGAAATCTATGCCGTCGAGGTGGTTGCCATGGTTCTGGCCGAAATGGCCGAACTGGGTGCCTTTGTGGGCGAAGGCGCCGCCATGTCGGCGCGCCACCAG
>JBLRXE010000553.1:0-1668 GCA_047920895.1 Roseovarius sp. | reverse complement strand
ACCCATTTCGGCAACCGTATCGACCTCGATGGCGGCGCTGCCTATGGCCGCCCGCTCTGGCCTGCGGTGTTCGAGGGCCGCGATGCGTGGCTCTTGACGGAAACGGGCCGAATTGCGCTCTGTCCCTGAGAAACAAGCGCTCTGACCGCACGTCTCCGTTGCCATAGGTGCGCCCCTGCCGCTAGGCTTGCGCGAACGTAACCCGAGGGGAGGATACCCATGACCGACATCGTGATTCTGGACGGCTGCCGCACGGCGATTGGCACTTTTGGCGGCGCGCTTGCGGGCACACCACCCACGGCCCTCGGGGCCATTGTGGCGCGCGAGGCACTGGCGCGGTCTGGCGTCGAGGGCGGGCAAATCGGGCATGTGGTCTTTGGCCATGTCATCAACACCGAACCGCGCGATATGTATGTCAGCCGCGTGGCGGCGATCGAGGCGGGTATCCCGGACACGGCACCGGCGATGAACGTCAACCGCCTCTGCGGTTCGGGGGCGCAGGCGATTGTCTCGGTCGTGCAATCCCTGATGCTGGGCGATGCCGATTTCGGCCTTGCGGGCGGGTCTGAAAACATGAGCCGCTCGCCCTTTATCATCCCCGACCAACGCTGGGGCGCCAAGATGGGCGATGTGAAAACGCTCGACATGATGTTGGGGGCGCTCAACTGTCCCTTTGGCACCGGGCATATGGGCGTCACGGCTGAGAATGTCGCGGCGGAGCATGGCATCAGCCGCGCCGATCAGGACGCCTTTGCGCTCGAGAGCCAGCGGCGCGCCGGTGTGGCGATCAGCGAGGGGCGATTTAAATCCCAGATCGTGCCGGTCGAGGTGCGGGTGAAGCGCGACATGGTGGCGTTTGACACCGATGAGCATCCCAAGGCGACCACCGCCGAGGCGCTTGCCGGTCTCAAGACCGTGTTCCAGAAGGATGGCACTGTCACCGCCGGCAATGCCAGCGGGATCAACGATGGGGCCGCTGCCCTTGTGCTGGCGCGTGCCGATGCCGCAGAGGCGGCTGGTCTCAAGCCGCGTGCGCGTATCCTTGGCTATGCCCATGCCGGGGTGCGCCCTCAGGTCATGGGCATTGGCCCGGTGCCCGCGGTGGAAATGCTGCTCAAGCGGATCGGTCTGGCGGCATCGGATTTCGATCTGGTGGAATCGAACGAGGCCTTTGCCGCGCAGGCGCTTGCGGTCAACAAGGGGCTTGGCCTCGATCCAGCGAAGGTCAATCCCAATGGCGGCGCTATCGCGCTTGGCCATCCGGTTGGGGCGACCGGCGCGATTCTCACGGTCAAGGCGCTCTATGAGTTGGAACGGACCGGGGGCAAGCGCGCGATCATCACCATGTGCATTGGCGGTGGTCAGGGGATTGCGCTCGCGATTGAACGTCTCTGAGCGGGTAATTCCAGCGGCCTTAACCGCTTGTTCACGACGATGCCGGATGGTGAGACGATCACGATCCGGCATGTCGGAGAACGGGCATGAGCCTTGCAAACAAACTGGCAGAAGAACGGCGCGCCAGACTGGCCGCTGAACGCCTGCTGGAACAGAAACAGGCCGAATTGCAGGCCGCCAATCGCAAGCTGGGTAAGCATGCGTTGGCCCTCTCGCATGAGATTGATGAGACGCGGGCCGAGGTGCAGACCGTCCGCGACGAGAACCAGCGCG
>JBLRXE010000552.1:0-1672 GCA_047920895.1 Roseovarius sp. | reverse complement strand
CGGGCGCCCTTTTCCATCACGACGCGCCCTGATCCTCCCCTCAGCGCGAATCCGGCATTTTTCGTTAGCGCAATCACCGGAAAAACGGCGTCAACCAGCCCAAGGTTAACGCTAACATCCTGTATTTCAACTGGAAAACGACTTTTACCGCTTTCCGGCCTACGCTGGCCCGTCTATACGGACGCCAAGTCAGCCATCAGGAGTCGCCCATGACCATCACCGTAGGAATCAACGGTTTCGGCCGTATCGGTCGCGCCACGCTTGCCCATATCTCCGAGAGCCTGCGCAACGACATCACCGTGGTCAAGGTGAACGCGACCGGCCCGATCGAGACCGCGGCGCACCTGATGCGCTATGACAGCGTGCATGGCCGCTTTGGCCATCCGATCACTGTTGCGGGCAACACCATGGACCTCGGGCGCGGCCCGATCCAGATGTTCTCGACCTATGACATGAAGGAACTGGACTGGGACGGCGTCGATGTGGTGCTCGAATGCACCGGCAAATTCAACGACGGCACCAAGGCCCGCGCGCATCTGGAGCGCGGCGCGCGCAAGGTGCTGATCTCGGCCCCGGCCAAGAACGTCGATCGCACCGTGGTCTATGGCGTCAATCACGAGGGGCTGCTGGCCTCCGAGCGGATGATCTCGAACGGGTCCTGCACCACCAATTGCCTGGCACCTCTGGCCAAGGTGCTCAATGACGCCATCGGCATCGAGAGCGGCATCATGACCACGATCCATGCCTATACCGGCGACCAGCCGACGCTCGATCGCCGCCACAATGACCTCTACCGCGCCCGCGCCGCCGCCATGTCGATGATCCCCACCTCGACCGGCGCCGCCAAGGCGCTTGGCGAGGTGCTGCCGGAACTGGCGGGCCGTCTGGACGGCTCTGCCATCCGCGTGCCCACACCCAATGTCTCGGCGGTGGACCTGACCTTTGTGGCCAAGCGCGACGTGAGCAAGGCCGATGTCAACGCCGTGGTGGCCGAGGCCGCGGCAGGTGCGATGAAGGGCATTCTGGCCTATGATCCCGAGCCCAAGGTCAGCATCGACTTCAACCATACCGAGGAAAGCTCGATCTTTGCCCCCGATCAGACCAAGGTGATCGGCAACCGTCTGGTGCGGGTGCTGGCATGGTATGACAACGAATGGGGGTTTTCCTGCCGCATGGCCGATGTGGCCGTGGCCATGGGCCGGTTGCAGTAACACGTCAATTCTGCGGCTTGCGCCACCAGCCGCTACTCGATACACTCGCTCCACGCAGGGGAGTCCCGACCGAGGGACTGAGAGGCGGCTGGCACCGATGGTGCAGTGTCGCGACCCTTTGAACCTGACCCAGTTGATACTGGCGTAGGAAGCTAGGGCGCGCGATTATGCCGAGTGGGGCATATCCCGTGGTCCGAACCGAGGGTCCATCCACGCCCTCATGCCTCTTAGCCACGCTCATCTGGTCTCTTTGCAGAACGTGACACGAGGAGCACCATTATGAACGTCCCCACCCCCCAAATCACCCCAAAAGTGACCACCGGCCCCCTGCCCGCCTCACGCAAGATCTATGTGAGCGGCCAGTTGCATCCCGAGATCGCGGTGCCCATGCGAGAAATCTCGACCCATCCGACAGCCGGTGAGGCGCCGCTTGCGGTCTATGACAGCTCCGGCGCCTATAC
>JBLRXE010000551.1:0-1674 GCA_047920895.1 Roseovarius sp. | reverse complement strand
AGGCAGAGGAGTTAGTGGCGCGGTTGCGTGCGGCGGGGCATGCGGCGGCTGTGATCGGGCGGGTTGTGGCGGGGCCGGTGCGGATCAGGGTGAGGGGCTGAGGGTCGCGGGTTTCCCCCGCGCGGAATCAAGGGCGAAGCCCGCCGCGCGGATCGCTGGGCCGTCCGTCGCACCGAAGGTGCGCCGCTTTATTCCGGCACGCCTTTGGCGTGGCGGCCTAGCGATTTTGAGAGGGAGTGCCTCGCTGATTGGTCATACGGACTTTGCTGGCATAAAGTGGCAGCCACGGGTGTTGCTTCGCTAGTCCCCGGCCCATCGATCCGCGCGGCTTCGTGGTCGGAAGTGTGCCCAAGCCTACGCTCTCTGGATCAAATTCCGTGCTGCCGCTTGCAGCGTGGCCTCTGACAGATCGGGCAAGTCCAAGGCTGTGATACCTTCGGGGCGGGGTTTGCGGATGTAGCGCGGGTCGTAATGGGTTTCGATCAACTGCGCCACGAGGGTGGGAAAATCGCCCGTGGCGGCGAGGGCGCGCCACTGGTTCACGCGCTCATGGCCGTGATACTGAACCAGCCGGGTGAGGATCGCGTCGAGCCGGTCGGGATCGGCGATGAGGTCGGTGTAATCGGCGCAGAGCCGCGTGACGCGGGCGGCAAGCGGCACCTCGAGCCGGATTACCGGCGCGCTGCCCATGGCGCGGGTGATCATGGGCGGCAGGGTGATGCGGCCGATGCGGCTGCTTTCGGCTTCGATATAGACCGGGCGGGCGGGATCGAGCCGCACCATTTGGGCGGCCAGAGCACTTTCAAAGGATTTTTGCGAGGGTTGCCCGCCCACGATGGGGCCAAAGACCGAGCCGCGATGGGCGGCCAGATGTTCAAGGTCGATCACCTGCGCGCCAAGTGCCGCGAGATGGGCGAGCAGATGGGTCTTGCCGGTGCCGGTGCCGCCGTCGATGAGGCGGACGGGGGCGGGAAAATCCTCGTCGTAGAGGGCGCGGGCGACGAGGCGGCGATAGGATTGATAGCCGCCTTGAATGGTCTCGGCCTTCCAGCCGATCTGTTGCAGAATGACGGTGAAGGACCCCGAGCGCTGACCGCCGCGCCAGCAATAGACCAGCGGACGCCAGCCGCCGTGACGATCCGCAAGCGGGCCCTCAAGATGGGCGGCGGCATTGCGCGAGACGAGCGCCGCGCCGATCTTGCGCGCGAGAAAGCGGTCCTGTTGCACATAGATCTTGCCGACGCGGGCGCGTTCCTCGTTCGAGAGCACCGGCAGGTTGAGCGCGCCGGGAATGTGATCCTCGGCGAATTCGGCGGGGGAGCGCACGTCGATCACCTCGTCAAAGGGCAGGGCGGCCAGCGCCGCGAGACTGTCGAGGGCTATCGGCATCAGAGGCAATCGCGGTGAGGGCTGGGGCATGACATGGCCCCCTGAATGCGCTGCGCGCCGCCCAAGATCAAGCCCTCTTGCAGAGGTAAAAAAGAGGTGGACAGCACAGGGCGGCCCACCTCAGGTCAGGAAAGTCAGTTCTGGAGGTAAACTTCGAGACTGTCGTCGAGCGCGTCTTTCCAGGGGGTGTGGTGCAGCGGGGCCATGGTGCCGGTGATGACAGATTTATAGGAATTGTTGCGGAAGCCCATGATGTCCTTTTTCTTGTGGCCCTTCCATTCCTTG
>JBLRXE010000550.1:0-1696 GCA_047920895.1 Roseovarius sp. | reverse complement strand
ATCCTGATCCCCATATGAATCGTTATTAATCGATACATATTCATCGTCGAGCGGCGACGCAAATAGAAAAAGAACACCAAGACCAAGCTGTTCATTTCCGACGAATGGAAATGCGATTTCCGAAAGCCCGAAAGCTCCATCAGCTGTTATGAACAGACAAGGCGCCTGTATTGCGGAAAACAGGATCCATTGACAGATGAGCTTGTTGAAAACACCCGCCTAGCTTCGCAAAAAGCAGTAGTTTCCGGAACAAGCCAAAGAATGGCGGCACCTCAAAATCATGTCCGATATACTGAAAACTTTGCTTTATCGGTCCGCTGGGAACGCCTCGTGCCAAACCTCGACCCCGATGCTGACATCGTTGCCTATTGTCGCGGCCTTTACTCTATTTTCGCCCATCAGGCTGTTGCAGCCCTGCGCAAGCATGATCTGAATGCATGGAGGCTTGAGGGCGGGTTACCGGAATGGCGCGCAAAGGGGGGGCGCAAGGCTGCGACTGTTTGATCCGCCTTCATAAGGCCACGCCAAGTCTACAGCAAGCCGGGCAAGCACCAGCAAGTTCGGGTCGTTATGATAGTTGATGCTACGCGCTGCCTGAATGTCCATATCAGGGTCGGGCGCATGACAGATGGACCGGCGGCAAAGGGCCGGGCACGTCGAAGCTGCGTCGCCTTCGCAAGGGGCGGTAAGCCACCTGCCGGCAAGCGACATGGTGCCCAAGACAAACCGAGAAAGCGACCATTTGTATTGACCGTTCGCAAGGGACAAAACTTCAATAGGGCTTGGTTGGGCCTGCTATCCGAACATCGCCAACTCTGCACTATTTTCCAGCGCTTTCCCAAGCTGCATAGCGAAGCGGAAACTGGCCACGGGCAGTGAGCGCCCTCGTTGTTGCCCCAGAAGCAGGACACCCGGCGCCACATCACGTTCCGAGATCGCGCGGATTACAAGGCCTGACTGGCGCTGCGCATTCAGGCCGATGGGTATCTGGAACCCGATTGTCCGCTCGGTCTGCACATAGTGGCGGATCAATTCAAAAGATTCTGTTTCCACTACTGGCGTTACCTGCCGACCTATGCTTTTTGCCGCAACGTCCAGCAGTGATCTGACCCCGTATTCCACCGAAGGCGCGATATGGGGATGGTTCAGGCAGTCCCGTAGTCGCAAGTCAGATTTTTGCGCCAGGGGGTGGTCCTCTGCCATTACGGCGCATACGGGTTGAGGGCAGTGGGCAATAACTTCGAAATCGACCATCAGGACCGGCTCGAAGACAAGCGCCAGATCGCATTTGAACGCGGCCAGTTCGGCCTCGGCCCGCGAGCGATCGCGCACAATGGCGGTGAACGTCACCCCCGGATGATCGCTGCGATAGCGCGAAATCTGCTCGGGCAGAAAGTAGGGCAAAAGCGCTTGTGAGCAGGCAATACTGACATGGCCACGCCGCACCCCGGAGAGATCGGCCACCTGACTTTGCACCCGCGCCATGTCCGAGCGCTGGCTGCGGTAGTGCTGCAATATCAACTCGCCCGCCGGGTTCAGCCGCACACCACGCGCCAACCTCTCGAAAATCTGGGCACCGAATTCATCTTCGAACCGTGAGATGCGGCGGTTGAGCGCAGAAGCCGTCAGCCCCGCATCTTCAGCGGCTTTGCGGATAGAGCCCGCGCGCGCCACAGCTTCGATCAGGCGAAAGGTC
>JBLRXE010000549.1:0-1696 GCA_047920895.1 Roseovarius sp. | reverse complement strand
GTCATCACCGCACGCTTCGTCTGGGCCGTGATGAAATGCAGCTGATCGCACTACTGGATGGCACCCGGGATCGGGATGCTCTGCTGGCAAGCCTCAATGCCGCCCTGCAGGGCAAACCACTGGACAAGGATTGGCTGGCGCTGAGTTTCGTGCAGCGGCCAGAGGATGTGACCGAGGCGCGGGCATTGGTAAAGGGCCGGGCCGCGATCATGTCGAAGATCGAAAAGCCTGCGGGCGTGAAGCGGTTTGACGAGATTCTCGCGGTCAGCGACGGAATCATGGTGGCGCGCGGCGATCTGGGGGTGGAGTTGCCGGTGCAGAATGTGCCGCCCATTCAGAAACGCCTGATCCGGCGCTGCCGGGCCGCCGCCAAGCCTGTGATCGTGGCGACGCAGATGCTCGAATCGATGATCGACAGCCCGATGCCCACGCGCGCCGAGGTTTCGGACGTGGCCACCGCGATCTATGAAGGGTCGGATGCGATCATGCTCTCGGCGGAATCGGCGGCGGGGCAATATCCGGTCGAGGCGGTGCGCACGATGGACAATGTGGCGATCGAGGTCGAGGGCGATCCTATCTACCGCGAGGTGATCGAGGCCAGCCGCCGCGTCAACCGTCAGACCGTGGCCGACGGTATCGTGGCCGCCGCGCGCGAGATTGCCGAGACCGCCGATATCAAGGTGATCTGTTGCTATACGGAATCGGGCACCACCGCGCTCTTGACCGCGCGTGAGCGGCCGCGCGTGCCGATCCTGGCGCTGACCAGCCTCTTGGGCACGGCGCGGCGGCTGGCGCTGACTTGGGGTGTGACCTGTGTGATGACGGGGAAATTGACCCGGTTCAAGATGGCGGTGATTGATGCCGCGCGGGCGGCGCGGGCGCATGGCTATGCCACCGAGAGCGATCAGATCGTGGTCACGGCGGGCGTGCCCTTCAACGTGCCGGGGACGACCAATATCCTGCGCGTGGCCCCCTGTCAGGAAAGTTTGATTTACGCCACCGATCCGGGCTGAGCCGGACGGTTTTGCCCAAGGTATTTTCCGGAGGTGTGGGATGGACCCTGATCTGGCGATCGCCATCGGAATGGTGCTGGGGGTGTTTTCCATACCCTCGATCCTCGCAGCATTTTCCGAGGAGCGGTCGCCGCGGGTGGCGGCCTTCGCTCTGGTGGTGTCGGGCGGTCTGGTGGTTTGGGCGATCAGCGCCAAGCCGGGCGGCTACAGTTTCAGCGATTTGCCCGAGGTGCTGGTGCGCGTGGTCGCGCGGCTTGTCAATTGATCGTTGCAAATTGGGGGGTGAAACCCTCTTGAACAATAGGCCGCCGCCGCGTATACGGCGCGCTCATCCCGCAGGACCGGCCAGATGTGGCATGCCGAGTCGTGCGGTTTTACCGACCTACAAGAGGAGCCGGAAATGCCCAAGATGAAGACCAAGTCGAGCTGCAAAAAGCGGTTCAAAGTGACGGCCTCTGGCCGCGTGGTGGCCGCACAGGCCGGCAAGCGCCACGGCATGATCAAACGCAGCAACAAATTCCTTCGTAACGCTCGCGGTACGACCACGTTGTCAAAAGCTGATGAAGGTATCATCAAGCCGATGATGCCCTACGCGCGCTAAGGAGGATTTAGGATATGTCACGCGTCAAAGGTGGGGTTGTCACCCACGCCCGTCACAAGAAAGTCATCAAGGCCGCCAAGGG
>JBLRXE010000548.1:0-1699 GCA_047920895.1 Roseovarius sp. | reverse complement strand
CTGGAATTTGTGTAAAGAATTCAGCACCTTTGACCGGGTTGAAACCGGCGCGATGGGTGATCACGGTGCCAAGGGCATCCGCCTCCAGCTCGAAATTCTTGGAGTAACTGCGTGCGCCCACCCCCGCGCCGATGTCAACCGCCTGATCCACCACCGTCTGACTGGCGCCGGAAATGGTCGCCAGCCCGCCCAAGAGAATCGCCCCTGCCGCTGCATTTTGTTGCTGGCGCGGAATATGCCCCGAAATGTGGTGGGCGGCCTCATGCCCCATGACAAAGGCCAACTCGTCGCGGTTGCGCACCTGCGCGATCAGCGGCAGAGTAAAGGCCAGAATGGGCTGCCCGTTGCGATCAAGGGTCTGATAGGCATTGGGCGGCTGCCCCGGTCGGTCATCCACGACGATCCGGAAGTCGCAATTCGCCCGCGGCGCACGGGTCCGGCATTCGCGCTCTGCGACCGGCTCAACCCTTTGAACAACGGCAATAAATTGCTCCACCTGCGCGCGTGTCGGCGTGGTTGCCTTTGGGCGCGCCGCCGCCGGTGGCGCCGGTTGGCTGACCGGCCCTTGTGCAACCACATCGACACAGCCCACCACGGCAAAAAGTCCCAGCACAGATATCCACCGCATCCCAAACCCTCGGTTATTACCCATCTATTGATTTGTTTTAGCAGGCTTTTGCGTCTCTGACAGGTCTTTTCCAAAGCGGCAGTCTGCGCTTGCAAACACCCGCCAACGCGGTAGGCTAGACCCATGTTTTCCATCGAGCACGAATTCGACGCGACCGTGATCACCCTCGTTGACGAAGGGGCCATGCCCTTGGGCGAGGATGTGATCATCAACGCCTTTGAGGAATGTGTGACGATCGAGCAATATGATCCGCGCACCGATAGCCTGCACAAGATCACCCTCTCGATGGGGCAGTTGCGCGATCTGCGGGCGGCGCTCGACCTGCCCGAAGGGGTCTACATCCAAACCCCTGACTCCAAATAGGAAATCTACCCGCCAATCTGGCGCAGGACCTCTGCGGCGGCAACCGTGGGCGTCATGTCACCCGATGCCACGCGGGCCGCATAGTCCTGCATCGCGGCGCGTGCCGCCGGGGTTTCCAGCCGCGCCAAGAGGCCCTGACGCACCTCTTGGCCAAACCAGTAGCGTGCCTGTTCCGCCCGGCGCCCTTCGAAATGCCCGGTCTCGCGCCGCCACTCCACCAGCGCGGTCATTTCGTCCCACGCTTTTTGCAGCCCTTCGTCCTGTAGGGCCGAAACCGTCATCGCCTTGGGATAGCCCTCAGGGTCCTGGGACCGCTTGCGCAAGAGTCGCAGCGCCCCCGCATAATCCGAACAAGTCCTGAGCGCCGCCGGCTTGAGGTCGCCATCGGCCTTGTTCACGAGGATGAGATCGGCCATTTCCATGATGCCGCGTTTGACGCCCTGCAATTCGTCGCCGCCTGCTGGGGCCAGCAAAAGCACAAATATATCAGACATTTCCGCGACCACGGTCTCGGATTGCCCGACCCCGACCGTCTCGATCAGCACCACGTCGAACCCGGCCGCCTCACACAGCGCCACCGCCTCGCGGGTGCGCCGCGCCACCCCGCCCAGATGGCTCTGGCTGGGGGAGGGGCGGATAAAGGCCGCCGGATCACGGCTCAGCCGCTCCATCCGCGTCTTGTCCCCGAGGATCGAGCCACCCGAGCGC
>JBLRXE010000547.1:0-1713 GCA_047920895.1 Roseovarius sp. | reverse complement strand
CGGTCTTGCTCAGCCCTTCGCCGGTCAACTGGCGCACGGCCTCCATGACAACGCCGTCGAAGTCGCGGCTTTCGGCCTGCGACCCGGCGAAACTCGCGCCCACAAGCCGCATGGCCAGCGCGTGGCAGGTGGACACTGTAACGCCATACGCCTCGTCACCGACAAGATGCCGAAGTCGTGCGCGAATCTCGACGGCGGCGTGGCGGTTGTAGCTGAGCACCAGAATGCTACGCGGATCCTCACGGCGTACCCTGATCAGATAGGCGATACGATGCACAAGCACCCGCGTCTTGCCCGAACCCGGCCCCGCCAGAACAAGCACACTGGTCGCATCGCGATCATCAGCCACAATCTTCTGTTGAACGGGATTGCCAAGCGCCTCGACAACCGCGGCCCAAGACTTGCCTGTTGTCTGGCGCTTGACCTCCGTGGTTCTGCCCTTCATCCAGCGCCCCATGAAGGCCTCCTGATCCAGCGCGAAATAATCCTTCGTCAGTCGCATCGCATCATTCATCGAAATCAAACCAGTCTCGGCGTAACTTGCCATGACGTGGGTCTGCACTATCTGTTCCTCGTAATGTTCTTGCAAAGGCGCGAAATCCTTGACCAGGAATTGTCCCTTTCCGGGGGCAAGCTGCACGGTCATCGCAGGCCGGAACACGGTCAATCCCTTGCCCAGCGTCACGACATCCTGCTCGTGCAGCCACATGAGCGCGCGATCCATCAGCCGTGTCATTTCCTTGACCTGTGCGCGCAAGAACGCATCGCCAGACAGACTGGCGAGAAGGTCGCCCAGCGTGGTTTCGACCTGAAGATCCTTGCCGCGCTGGCCTTTGTTCAGCCGACCCAGAAGATGCGAGAGCAACGCTTCTCCCGCTTGCTGACGCAGGGTGGCGGATTGCTCGACCACCCGCCATGACCTTTGCAACGCCACCGAGAGTGTATGTCGCGAGAGTTTGCGCAGGCGCAGATTGCCCTTTCCACCATCCAAATCCCGGCCATCGCGCGCTATGCCGCGCAAAAGCTTCTCGACCAGATCGGGGCGCACATGGCTGTGCCCGCCGTCGCGCAGCTTCTGGCTGGCCAGTTGCAGATTCAACGGTGTGCTTGCGTGATCCTCGACATCGGGCGCTTCTTCGCGCATCAGGGCGATCAGATCGCTTTCAAGTCGCGTGGCATGACCCAACCGATTGACAGAGCTGTCCTGCACAGAATTGTGCACAAACACAGTGACCGCAGTGTCATTTCGCGCAATCCCCAACGCTTCGAGATCCGCCAGCGCCTTGGTTAATTGCCCACCTGTCAGCCCGCTGATCCCGGTCAACTCATCCGTGGAGATGCCTTCATCGGGCGGCGCATTGATCAAGTGACGGACGATATCCATCAGCTCTCGGCCCCGCGTACCCGTGATCTGCGCCTGGTCCAGCAACGCTTTCGCATCCTCAATGCTGCGCACGCGCAGCGAGGACGGGAAAACCTGCACACGGTTCTCCTCGCGCGTCAGAAGCTTCGCTTCTTCAAGCCAGGACAGCGCCGTTTTGACACGCGTGTCATCCGTGGCGCTTTCGCGCTGAAACTCCCGTTCCTGCTCTTGGCGCACGATTTCACCCGCGGTTGCGACCACTGTGCCAGTACTACGCGTCCGGGCATCCATGCGCCGCACGGCTTTCAGGATGGCACCAATCTCGTGCCTGGCCAGCCGGGACCGTGCCG
>JBLRXE010000546.1:0-1717 GCA_047920895.1 Roseovarius sp. | reverse complement strand
CGCCTGTCGGCGACCCCCCCGAGGTATTTTTGTCCAGATGAAGCGCGTTCAGTCGTTGAGCGGCGTGGCCACCAGCCCGAGGCGGCGGGCGCTGTCGAGCGAGAGCATGTCGCTGTCAAGGCCAAGGGGCGCCTGGTAGCGGGCGATGGCGGCGCGGGTGCCGGGATCAAGCCGCGCCGTGACCGGCCCGGTGTAGAGGCCGCGCGCGGCGAGGGCGCGCTGCACGGAGGCGATGAATTCGGGCGTCAGCAGATCGGCGCAGGGGGTTTCATACCACGTCGTGACACGCTCTCTCAGGATGGCCTGGCGGGTGACGGTGGCGTAGGCGGCGGGGCGCAGGATCTGACCCGTGGCATCGGTTTCCGCCGGGGTGAGCTGCACCTGTTCGGTGACGGTTTCGATCATCGCGGGCGTGTCCTTTTTCCCCCAGCAGGTGCCGGGGGGCGCGCCGGGCGGTGCTTCGGCCCCTATTGTCGGTCGTTCCGGGCCTGACGGCAGGGGCTGACAGGCGGCGAGAGCGAGGGGGAGTGCGAGGCAGGTCAGGCGGAAAGGGATCATGGGCGGGCGTCTCGCGGGCGATGGGCGAGTGTAGCCTAGCCTGTTTGGTCGGGCGGGGAAAGCGGGGTTCCGGGATCGGCCAGAAGGTTGAGGAGGGCCGAGATATCCTCAAGCTCTTCGGCGACGAGATGGGTGACACCCGATTGCCGCTCGACGCGGCCGGTCACGCGCAGCATGCGCCCGGCGATGACCGCGCGGCGAAATCGTCGAACACCTTGCGCCAGATCACGACATTGACGGTGCCGGTCTCAGCGGCTCTCAGGCGGTCTCTGAAGGCCATGTCTAAAGCAATGGTCGGTGACTTGTCTGTCGTCGTCGGTATGGTCTCTATGGGCTTGTACAAGCGTCAATGCCCCGATTCCGCAGTCGGTAGCCTATGGGAGGATTGAGTAACCTATGGGAAAAACCCATGGTAAAATATTGCCTGCGTTAGGCTTCAACGTTTTGATTTAAAAAAATATTTGAAAAGTGGCAGCCCGTAGGGGAGTCGAACCCCTCTTTTCAGGTTGAAAACCTGACGTCCTAACCGATAGACGAACGGGCCATACTTTGGCGTGTCGCGTAACTAGGCAAAAGCGGCGGAGGGTGCAAGAGGGATTTTGCAAAAACTTCGCCCCGGCTTCAGAAATAATTCCACCTAGGTCCGGATCGGTGTGGAGCCGGGATTTTCAGGCCGGGGCGGCATCCTCAAGGCGCAATTGTACGGTCTGTCTGCCGCCCCAACTGTTGATGTCGAGCCGTCCGGCAAGGTGGAAGCGTGCGCCGCCATGGGCCATAAGGGCGGGCCCCAGCGGGCCATCAAGCGCACCAAAGCAGATCGCGTCGAGACTGGCACCCATGCCATCGCCAAAGCGCAGCTTGAGATGCGCGCCGCTCAGCGCCTTGGCAAAGGTGATCTGGCAATCGGGAAAGACGTAGCGGGGGCCGGGGGCGCCTGCACCAAAGGGACCGGCGGCCTCGATCCGCTCGACCAGTTCGACCGTTGCGGCGCCGGGCATCAAGAGACCGTCAAGCCGCAGGTCAGCCGGGCCGCCTTGGCCCGCCCCCTGTTTGGCCAGCAACTCCGAGAGCCGCATCATGGCAGCCTCTAGCCGGTCGCGCGCCACGGTGAGACCTGCAGCCATCTTGTGCCCGCCGCCCTTGATCAGGAGGCCCTCAC
>JBLRXE010000545.1:0-1723 GCA_047920895.1 Roseovarius sp. | reverse complement strand
GCCCGGCGTCACCGCCACGGGCCGCAGTTCCACCTGCCCCGCCGCCACGATCCAGAGCGCGCGCGCCGCCTCCGCCACGCGCCTCACCCCAGCCGCGCGGCAGACGGGCGCGCATGCGGCCAGACCTCTGCCGCCACCCGCACGCCCATCACGCAATCAAACAGCACGTCCGACCCAAGCCCATAGACCTGCGTTTCCGGCCGCCGCGCCTGCGTCAATCGCGCCACGGGCCGCGTCGTCAATCCCTGCGGCCCCGCCCCGATCAAGAGCGGCGCCACCGCCACATGCAGCCGCGCCAGCAAATCGGCCTCGATAAACCGTGCAATGGTGATCGCCCCGCCCTCGACCATCAGGTGATGCAGCCCCAGCTTGCGCAGGGCGCTGACGATGGCTTGGGGCGAAATCCAGACGTTGCGCGGCAGGCGTATCACCTCGACACCCGTCGGGCGGGGCTTGTCCACCGTCTGAATGACGATCCGCCGCGCGCCATCCTCGGCAAAGAGCCGCGCCGCATTCGGCAACCGCCCCGAAGGATCAATCACCACCCGCGCCGGATTTGGCCCCGGCACCAGCCGCACCGTCAGGCGCGGATCGTCATGGAGTGCTGTCTTGACGCCCACGATCACCGCATCGACCAGCGCCCGCATCCGGTGCAGATGCGCCAGCCCGTCAGGCCCGGACACATCCACCGCATCGCCCGTTACCGTCGCCACCCGACCATCCAGCGATTGCCCGATCTGCGCCACGACCTGCGGCGTGCCGGGTGCTGCCAGCATCGCGCCATAAAGCGCCATCGCCGCCCGCTCGCCCGTCGCCCAGTCCCCGCAGCACAGACAGGCGCGGCCCGCGCGCGCGGCCAAAATATGCGCCCAGACCTTGGGGGTGACGTCAGCACTCTGCATCCGGGTCTCCGTTCTGGGTTCCGTCTCGGGATTTCGCCATGGTTGATCGCGGGCCATCACGGCGCGCCTTGCCTTGTCCATAGCAGAGATAGACGGGTTTTCAAAAATGTCATGCCAACCGGCAATCTCCCGGCGGCACCGCCAAGAGGTCGAGATGACCGATTTCCGCCCATCCTTGGGCAAGCGCGCGCGCGCGCCGCTGCCGCCAGCCTTCTGCCCCGGCACATCCGGCATCGCCCGCCGCCCCTGCAATCCCCGCCAGCAAGAGGCGCTGCATCTCCGCCGCCTCCGGTCCCAGCCGCCAGGGGCTCGGGGCGGTATGCACCGCATATCCCAAGGCCTCGAAAATCGCCGCCGTGGCCTCTGCCGCCTCGGGACCAAGCGCCGCGCCAAACCCCTTGTCGCCGCGCTGATGCGCGTTGAAATGTGCCGTGACGGTGGTATCCTGCGCGTCCTCGGGCGCCCAGCGCATACCCCCGTCATAGCTCAGCGCCGCATAGAACGCCGTTCCTTCCGCCGCCAACCGCGCCGCCAACCACGCCACCCAGTCCCGCGACACCAGATCCAACAGCGCCGAGGCCGTCACCAGCCGCACGCCCTCAAGCGGCAAGGCGTCACTGTCGGCCAAATCGCCCTGATACAGCTCTGCCTCTGGATGCAGCACAGCCGCCCGCGCCAGTAATCCCGCGTCATGGTCGAATAACCGCCAGCCCGCGCCCGTGGCCCCAGCCCCCTCAAAGGCGCGCAGCGTCGATCCCGTGCCGCACCCCAGATCGAGCACCCCAACCCCGGCCCCGGGGCCGGCCAGCGCCACCGCCCGG
>JBLRXE010000544.1:0-1731 GCA_047920895.1 Roseovarius sp. | reverse complement strand
ATCTGCGCCACCGCCGCGCCATCGGCAAAGGTGTTCACATGCCGCAAGCGCACAGGTTCCCCCGCTGCCAGTGCCGCCCCAAGGCACGCACCGCCCGCCGGTTCCACCAGCGTCAGAGCCACCCGCGCGCCCACATAACTGCGCACGCCCGCCGACAATCCACCACCGCCCACCGGCAAAATGAGGTGATCGGGCATGCCCCCCAACTGCGCCTCGATCTCGACCGCAACGGACGCCTGCCCCTCGATCACATCCTCATCATCAAAGGGCGACAGGAAATGCCCGCCCACCTGCGCACAATAGGCTTGGGCCGCCGCCAGCGTGTCGTCGAAATAATCCCCCGTCAGTCGAATCGCCACCGCATCACCACCAAAGGTCTCGGTCTTGCCGATCTTTTGCTGCGGTGTCGTCACCGGCATGAAAATCACGCCCTTGACCCCGAAATGCCGGCACATATAGGCCACGCCCTGCGCATGATTGCCCGCACTGGCACAGACAAATGTCGCGGTTTCCGGCCGCGCCGCCAGCACCTTGCGCATCGCGTTGAACGCCCCGCGCAGCTTGTAGGACCGCACCGGGCTCAGATCCTCGCGCTTGAGCAGGATCTCGGCACCATAGCGTTCGGACAGGTGATCATTGCGTTGGAGCGGTGTCGGCTCGAACACGGCGCGCATCGCGGCCTCTGCGGCGCGGGCATTTTCCTGAAACTCGGTCATGTCGCCCTCAGTGCCGCAATCGCGCACCGCTGACAAGGGGCGCACCTTGCCCCGGCAGGGAAAAACGGCTAAGCGCGCAGCGACGTTCGCGAGAGAGGAAAGACAATGTCCGCGCCCAAGAAAGTTGTTCTGGCCTATTCCGGGGGCCTCGATACCTCGATCATCCTCAAATGGCTCCAGACCGAATATGGCTGCGAGGTTGTAACCTTTACCGCCGATCTCGGTCAGGGCGAGGAACTGGACCCCGCGCGCCAAAAGGCCGAGATGCTGGGGATCAAGCCCGAGAATATCTATATCGAGGATGTCCGCGAAGAATTCGTGCGTGATTTCGTCTTTCCGATGTTCCGCGCCAACGCGCTCTATGAGGGCCTCTATCTGCTTGGCACCTCCATCGCCCGCCCCCTGATCTCCAAACGTCTGGTCGAGATTGCCGCAATGACCGGTGCCGATGCCGTGGCCCATGGCGCCACCGGCAAAGGCAACGATCAGGTGCGGTTCGAATTGGCCGCCTATGCGCTCAACCCCGACATCAAGGTGATCGCACCCTGGCGTCTCTGGGATCTGACCAGCCGGACCAAGCTCATCGACTTCGCCGAGAAAAACCAGATCCCCATCGCCAAGAATAAACGGGGCGAAGCACCCTTTTCGGTCGATGCCAACCTCCTGCACACCTCCTCCGAGGGCCGCGTGCTCGAGGATCCCGCGGAAATGGCCCCCGATTACGTCTATCAGCGCACCGTCAACCCCGAGGATGCGCCCGACACGCCCGAATATATCGAAGTCAGTTTCGAGCGTGGCGATGCCGTGGCCATCAACGGCACCGCCCTCAGCCCCGCCACGATCCTGACAGAGCTCAACGAATATGGCGGCAAACATGGCATCGGGCGACTCGATTTCGTGGAAAACCGCTTTGTCGGCATGAAGTCGCGCGGCATCTACGAAACCCCCGGCGGCACCATCCTGCTCGAGGCGCATCGTGGCATCGAACAGATCACCCTTGATAGCGGCGCGGGCC
>JBLRXE010000543.1:0-1735 GCA_047920895.1 Roseovarius sp. | reverse complement strand
GGCGCGGTCGCCGTGCTGTTCCTCTTTGTGGTGATGATGCTCGATGTGGATTTCGCCGAGTTGAAGGCGGAGATGGCGAAATATATGCCGCTCGCGTTGCTGATCGGGGTGATCCTGATGATGCAATTCGGGCTGGTGTTCGGCAATTGGCAGATGGCGGACGGGGCCGAGGCAGCGCGCCGCGCCGTGACACCCGAGGGTGTCGAGAATACCGCCGCTCTGGGGCTGTTGCTCTATGACCAATACTTCATCCTCTTCCAACTGGCGGGGCTGATCCTCTTGGTGGCGATGATCGGGGCGATTGTCCTCACGCTGCGGCACCGGACGGATGTCAAGCGGCAGGACGTGCTGGCGCAGATGTATCGTGACCCCGCCAAGGCGATGGAATTGCGGGATGTGAAGCCGGGGCAGGGCCTCTAATTGGTCCTGGCCTGCCTCGGGCTTGACCTAGCGTCTCGCGGGGCAAAGAAATCTCGGGTCAGGCCCGGGATGACGAAAGTAACATGATCCCGGACTCGACCGGGGTGACGCGTAAAGACGACAATCGGGCGTGGCCCGGAGGGACAGACATGATCGGACTTGAACATTATCTCACGGTGGCGGCGGCCCTGTTCGTGATAGGCATATTTGGCCTCTTCCTGAACCGCAAGAACGTGATCATCCTCTTGATGTCCATCGAACTTATGCTGCTTTCGGTGAATATCAACCTCGTCGCCTTTTCCACGCATCTGGGTGACATGGTGGGGCAGGTGTTCACCCTCTTCGTGCTGACTGTCGCTGCCGCAGAGGCGGCCATCGGTCTTGCGATCCTTGTTTGTTTCTTCCGCAATCGCGGCACGATCGCCGTCGAAGACGCCAATGTGATGAAAGGCTGAAGCCATGGAAACCACTCTCCTCTTCGCGCCTCTCGTGGGCGCGCTCCTTGCGGGTTTCGGCTGGCGCATCCTTGGCGACAAGGGCGCGCAATGGCTGACCACTGGCCTGCTGTTCCTGTCCTGTATGCTGAGCTGGGTCGTGTTCCTTGGCCATGACGGGGTGATGGAAAAGGTGCATCTGCTCGATTGGGTGCAGTCTGGAACGCTGGATACGGCATGGGCCATCCGGATGGACCGGCTCACGGCGATCATGCTCATTGTCATCACCACCGTGTCGGCGCTCGTGCATCTCTATTCCATGGGCTACATGGCCCATGACGAGAATTTCCGCGAGAACGAGAGCTATCGGCCGCGGTTCTTTGCCTATCTGTCGTTCTTCACCTTCGCGATGCTGATGCTGGTGACGTCGGACAACCTGCTTCAGATGTTCTTTGGCTGGGAGGGCGTGGGCGTCGCCTCTTACCTCTTGATCGGGTTCTATTATCGCAAGCCTTCGGCCAATGCCGCCGCGATCAAGGCTTTTGTGGTCAACCGGATTGGTGATTTCGGCTTCGCGCTTGGCATCATGGCGCTCTATTTCCTTGTGGACAGCATCAAGTTTGACGACATCTTTGCTGCCGCGCCAATGCTGGCCGAGACGCAGTTGACGTTCCTGTGGACGGAATGGAACGCGGCCAATCTGATCGCCTTCCTGCTGTTTGTGGGCGCTATGGGCAAATCGGCGCAGCTTTTCCTGCACACATGGTTGCCGGACGCGATGGAGGGCCCGACGCCGGTGTCGGCACTCATTCACGCGGCGACCATGGTGACGGCGGGCGTATTCCTTGTCTGCCGCATGTCGCCCTTGATGGAATACGCGC
>JBLRXE010000542.1:0-1740 GCA_047920895.1 Roseovarius sp. | reverse complement strand
CCACGCGCCTGTTGCAAACCGCCCTATCGGTGCGCGAAGTGGTGATGAAGCTGATGGATGTGGCGGTCTATGTGGGCGCCTATTTTCTGGGCACGCTCTGGCTTGCGGCCACGCAGGATTTCTGGCTGGCTCTGCCCTTTTTGCTGTGGTCGCTGGCCTATGGCGGGCTTTTGGCGGTGATCGTGCCGCGCTTGGGCCGTGTGTCGCAAGAACAGGCCGATGCCCGCGCGGCCATGACGGGCCGGATTGTGGACAGCTATACCAATATTGCCACGGTCAAACTGTTCAGCCATTCCGCCCGCGAAGAAAGTTATGCCCGCGCCGGGCTGGACGGGTTTCTGCAAACCGTGCATCGGCAGATGCGGTTGGTGGCGGTGCAGGATATGTCAGTCAACCTGCTCAACGCACTTTTGACCGGGGCGGTTACGGGGCTTGGGCTCTGGCTCTGGGTGCAGGGGCGGATTGATCTGGGCGCTTTGGCTGTGGCGATTCCGCTTGCCTTGCGGCTTGGGAATATGTCGCACTGGATCATGTGGGAATTTGCCGCCTTGTTTGAGAACGTCGGCACCGCGCGCGACGGGCTGGCCACCCTTGCCATGCCGCGCACGGTGCAGGACAGCCCGGCGGCGCGGCCTCTGGTCGTGCAAAATGGCGCGGTGCGCTTCGAGGCGGTGCGCTTTGTTTATGACCGCAGCGGCACGCGCAAGGCCCCGGTGATCGACGGTCTCGACCTCACGCTGGCACCGGGGGAAAAGGTGGGGCTGGTCGGGCGCTCGGGTGCGGGTAAATCCACGCTTATCAACCTCTTGCTGCGGTTCCATGATCTGAATGCGGGGCGTATCCTGATTGACGGGCAGGATATTTCGCGGGTCACGCAGGACAGTCTGCGCGCCGCCATCGGCGTGGTGACGCAGGATACAGCACTCTTGCATCGTTCGGTGCGCGAGAATATCGCCTATGGCCGCCCCGATGCAACCGAGGCTGAAATCCGCGCCGCCAGCGATCTGGCCGAAGCAAGTGACTTTATCTCCGGGCTGGAGGATGCGCGTGGGCGTCGGGGCCTTGAGGCGCATGTGGGCGAGCGGGGCGTCAAGCTCTCGGGGGGACAGCGCCAACGGATCGCGATTGCGCGTGCGGCGCTCAAGGATGCACCGCTTCTTGTGCTGGACGAGGCGACATCGGCGCTCGATTCCGAGGTGGAGGCGGCGATTCAGACACAACTCTACCGGCTGATGCAGGGCAAGACGGTGATCGCCATCGCGCATCGCCTCTCGACCATTGCCGCGATGGATCGGCTGATCGTGATGGACGAGGGCCGGATTGTCGAGCAGGGCACGCATGCTGCGCTGCTGGCGCAGGGGGGCATCTACGCGCGTCTTTGGGCGCGGCAGTCGGGCGGATTCCTGATGGACTGAGGGAAAGCGGCGCGGTGGGTCATTCTGTCGCGTGCTTTCCGTCCTGTGGAATACCGGTTTCAGATGTGGCAACGCGCCGGTTCGAGCCACTCAGGGCTGCGGATTCTCGATAAAAATCAAGCATCCCGGCACATGCTGCATCTGCAAAGCGCCTTCCGTATACCGCTGTATTCCATTAAGTCATTGAAATATTGACTTTATTTTCATCTCTGTCAGGCTGACCGATAGGAGGGGCCGGGCATCGCGGCCCATCCTGTTGACAGGGCTGCGGGAGGGCACGGCATGGGCGGGATACTCAAGGGAATGCGGGTGGTCGAGGGATCGG
>JBLRXE010000541.1:0-1749 GCA_047920895.1 Roseovarius sp. | reverse complement strand
CTGGCGCGGTTCTTGCCGCAGAGCGCGCCGCCCGCGCCGGGGGCCTTGCGCGGGGGGCAATTCACCCTTGTTCTCTTGGTGCCTGCGCTTCTTGCGCCGCTCTTGGCGATGCAGGTGGACACGCGGATATTGCCGGTCTTGGTGGCGGATTACCTGGCTCTCCATCTGGCGCTTTACGGGGGCTGCCAACTGGCGCTGATGTGGGGCATGGGGCGCAGGCCCAAAGGGCTGCGCCCCGTGGCGGTGCTGGCGCTGTTGATCTGGGGCTTGGGCGTCTTTGGCGTGGCGCTCGATCGGTATGGCGCGAATTTCTGGCCCACGCCCGAGCGGCTGGCGATCATCGCGGCGCTGAGCCTCGGGGCGCTGCTGTTCATGCTGGCGGATGCGGTTTTGACGCGCGTCGCGCCGCTCTGGCAGAGGCTGGCGGCGCGGGGTGGATTTCTGGCTTCCTTGGGTCTGGCCATCCTGCTCGATACCGAGCGGCTTTTCTTCCTTGCGATGATTGCGCCGGTGATCCTGCTCTTTTTCCTGATATATGGGCTGATGGGCCGTTGGGTGGCGGCGCGGGCCGGGGCGCTGAGCGCAGGTCTGGCGCTTGGCCTCATCCTCGGCTGGGCGCTTGGCGTCAGTTTTCCGCTGTTTTCACCGGGGGTGACTGGATGATCTTGGGGATTGGCACGGACCTCGCGAATATCGAACGGATCGCGCGCACGCTGGAGCGGTTCGGCGACAGGTTCCGCAACCGGGTTTTCACGCCCGTGGAACAGGCCAAGGCCGAACGCCGCGCCGATGTGGCGGGCACCTATGCGAAACGGTGGGCGGCGAAAGAAGCCTGTTCCAAGGCGCTTGGCACCGGGCTGCGCATGGGCATCGCGTGGAAGGACATGGCGGTCACGAACCTGCCCACGGGCCAGCCGGTGATGCAGGTTTCGGGCTGGGCCGCAACACGTCTGGCCGAAATGACGCCGCCGGGGCATGAGGCCATCATCCATGTGACGCTGACCGATGATCATCCTTGGGCACAGGCCTTTGTGGTGATCGAGGCGCGGCCCCTCGCAGGCCCGGCTTGACACCATGGTCCCGGCCCCGCATGTAGCGCCGGAGAGATAGCGGAGGACGCCAAATGGCCGTCAAAGGCAAGACATCGAGCTCTATCTGGGAAACCGTCAAGACAGTGTTCTGGGCCCTGGTGATCGCGGGGCTGTTCCGCACGCTGTTTTTTCAGCCGTTCTGGATTCCCTCTGGGTCGATGAAGGACACGCTGCTGATCGGTGACTTTCTCTTTGTGAATAAAATGGCCTATGGCTATTCCTACGCCTCTTGCCCCTCGATCCGGCTGGGCGGGCTGAACATCGACGCGCAAAAGATCTGCGGGTTCATCGACGGCGACAACACCCGCATCTTTGGGTCAGAGCCGGAGCGCGGCGATATCATCGTGTTCCGCCAACCCACCGATGGCACCGATTTCATCAAGCGGGTGATCGGCCTGCCGGGGGATCGCATCCAGATGAAGGACGGCGTGTTGCATATCAACGAAGTGGCTGTCGGGCTGGAACCGGCGGGTGATTTCGTCGAGAAATTCACGCGGCAAGGGCCGATGGGCATCCGCCCGCGCTGTGAGAATGGCGTGGTGGGCGAGGGGGCCGATTGCCTCAAATCGCGCCAGATCGAGACCCTGCCGGGTGGCCGGTCACATTCGATCCTGAACATCGGCGACCAGCGATCGGATCATACCGGCGTCTTTACCGT
>JBLRXE010000540.1:0-1764 GCA_047920895.1 Roseovarius sp. | reverse complement strand
GAGTTCGCGCGCGAAGGTCAGCATCAGATCGGCCTCGCGCAGGCCATCGCGCTCGGCGCCCGGATCAATGCCGCCATGGCCGGGATCGAGCACCACCACCAAAGGCCCCGCGCCCGGCACCCGCACCGGCACCGCCGCCAGTGCCTCCTTGGGATCCGGCAGGTCCCAACCGGGCAGGTCGGGCGTGCCCGCGGTGGCGGCAAACCGTTCGGCATCCGCCGCCCCCAGCGTGACCCGCAACGCCGCGCGCCCGCTCAGACGGTCAATCTCCAACCCCGCGCGCTCCAGCGGATAGGGCGCATCGAGATCGGCCACCATGCGCGACCATCCCGGCCGAATCTGCCCCAGCCGCAGCCCCTTGACGCGCGCGCCCGCAATCAGATCACCCGCACTGATCCCCAGCCACGCCACCTCTTGAAAATCGAGCACAAGGCGCGGCGGCGCATCGAGCGTATAGACGCGATAAGGCACCCCCTGCGACAGGCTCAGGGTCAAGTCCACCCCATCCCGGCTGTCGGTGATCGTGCTGGCATCCGCATCGAGCCGCGCCAGACCGCTGAACGCGGCCTCCTGCGCCACGGCCCCCGTGCTGCCCAAGGCCAGCCCCAAGGCCAGCGCCATTTGAATGATCCTGCTCATGCGCCGTTTCCCGGTCCGTTTTCGCGCGCAGGATACACGAGCGCGCAGCGGCGCAACAGCCCCGATGTCCCGCCCGTGACACGCAGCATGATCCCGCAGCGCACTCAAACAAGGTTTTTATCCCGCACATTCCAGTCTATAGACTCGCCATGACCCAAGAGACCCCGCGCCCCATAGCCAACCAGAAGAACCCGAAAACTCTCTTCGAGATTTTCGTGCAGCGCAGATTCTGCGATCTGGAACTGGCCTCGGTCATCCACACCCTGCAAACCGCCAATCTGGTGCATGGCGCGCCGCGTTTCGACTGGCGCATCATCTCGGACAATCCGGGAATCGTGCAGGGCGGCGGGGCCTGTCTCGTCCGGGCAGAGCCGGTCATTCCCGATCACTGCATGGCGGATTTCCTGATCGTGATCGCATCGAGAACTGCCGATCCCGCCGTCTGGATGGCCCGCCTGCGCAGCATGCGGCGACTGGGGCGTTCGGTGATCCTGCTGGCGGATGCCGCCACCACCTTCATTTCACGCACCCAGATCGAGACCGGTGCCGTCACGACCCATTGGGCCGATGCCGTGATCCTGCGCGAGACGCAGGACCAACCGCGCCTGACCGAGAACCTCTCGGAGTTTTCCAACGGCATCATCACGGCGGCGGGGCGCGCGGCCACGGCGGAACTGGTGATCGGCTTTCTGGCCCGCGACCTGCCCGTGTCGCAAATCACCGAAATCGGCCGCCACCTGCTGCTGCCCACGATCCGCACCAGCTCCAGCACCCAGCCCTTCGCCCCCGAGGCCTTTCACAAATTCTATGACAAGGCCGTGTCCGATGCGCTTGCAATCATGGAGGATAACCTCTCAGACCCCCTCTCCATCGCCGACATCGCCGATGAGGTGGACACCTCGCAACGCTGCCTCGAGCGCCGCTTTCGCGCCGTGTTTGAAACCTCGCCGGGGCATTATTACAAACAATTGCGCGTGCGCCGCGCCCATCACCTGATCCAGAGCACGAAATTGCCGCTGATCGACATCGCCACCGCCACCGGCTTTGGCTCGACCGGCACGCTCGCCACCGCGTTCAAGAAATTCTACGGCGTGACCCCCTCGGACCTGCGCGGCAAACACCGCG
>JBLRXE010000539.1:0-1768 GCA_047920895.1 Roseovarius sp. | reverse complement strand
GTTGCATTCCCGAGAAGCTGGAAAACGCATCCGCCTGAATTTCTGAGACAAACCCGGAAATAGGCTGAAGCCTGCACTTTCACACCAGCCTTGACAGAGTTCGCCCCTTGCGTGCAAAAAGCGGCATGGGGCCTCACGCGACTGCCCCGTGAGGCCAAGGCCCAAAGTCGCATCCACTGAAATCCCAGAGGATGTGCCATGCCTGCCACCACTGAAATCACCGTATCGCAGCTCAATCGGCTGATCGGCACGCCCGATTGCCCGGTCATCGTCGATATTCGTCTACCAGAGGATTTTGAGACAGATCCGTCTGTCATTCCCGGATCTATCCGTCATTCCCACAGCGATATCAGGGGGTTGATCGTGCATCTTGAGGGGCGCCGCGCGGTCATCGTCTGTCACAAGGGTCTGAAACTCAGTCAGGGGATGGTGGCGTTGCTCGCGTGCGAGGGGGAGAAGGCCGAGTATCTTCAGGGCGGTATCCAAGCCTGGCGCGCGGCCGAGGAGACGCTCTGCGTGCCTGTTGCAGCGGTGCCTGCGCCAGTCGAGGGTGCGACCCTCTGGGTCACGCGCCACAGGCCCAAGGTGGACCGGATCGCCTGTCCTTGGCTGATCCGGCGGTTTGTCGATCCGTCCGCGCGGTTTCTCTTTGTCTCGCCCTCCGAAGTCTTGGGCGTGGCCGAGCGTTTTGGGGCGACGCCCTTTGACATCGAGGGCATTTATTTCAGTCACCGTGGCGAGACCTGCACATTCGACACGATGCTTGAGAGCTTTGGTTTGACCTCGCCCGCGTTGCAGCGGCTGGCCACTGTCGTGCGGGGGGCGGATACCAACAGACATGATCTGCATCCGGTAGCGGCAGGGTTGCTGGCGATTTCCGTAGGGCTGTCGCGGCAATATCGCGATGATCTTGCGCAGTTGGAGGCTGGTATGACGCTTTATGATGCGCTTTATCGCTGGGCGCGTGATGGATTTGACGAGGGCCATGACTGGCCAGCCGCGCGGGGGTGAGAGATGACGGATGTATCCACAAGCCAGCTTTTCCGCAGCTTTGCCCGTATCGGCCTCCTCAGCTTTGGCGGCCCTGCGGCGCAAATCTCGATGATGCATGACGAATTGGTCGAACGGCGCGGCTGGCTGACAGAGCAGCAATTCCTTGGCGCGCTATCGTTTTGCATGCTCTTGCCGGGACCAGAGGCGATGCAGCTTGCCACCTATGCGGGCTGGCGGCTGCGCGGGGTCTTGGGCGGGCTGATCGCGGGGCTTCTCTTTGTGCTGCCGGGCGCGGCGGTGATACTGGCGCTTGGCCTTGGGTATGCCACTTACGGCGATCTGCCGCTGGTGCAGGCGGTGTTTCTGGGCATCAAGGCTGCGGTGGTGGTGATCGTGTTGCAGGCGCTCCTGAAGCTTGCGCAGCGCGCGCTCACAGGCCGGGCGTCTTGGGTCTTGGCGGGCTTGGGCTTTGTCGCGATGTTCTTTCTCTCGGTGCCCTTTCCCCTGATCATCGCGGCGGCGGCGCTCTGGGGCTGGTGGTCGCATCGGGGGGGGAGGGCCAAGGCGGGGCTTGAGGCGCCTGTGCCTGTGCCGCTGTCGCAGACCGTCACGACCGTGCTGGTCTGGGGCGGGCTCTGGGCGGCGCCGGTGGTGCTGGCCTGGGGCATGGGGGCCGTGTTCCTGACCGATCTGGCGCTTTTCTTCAGCAAGCTGGCGGTCGTGACCTTTGGCGGTGCCTATGCGGTGCTGGCCTATATGACGCAGGGGGTCGTGA
>JBLRXE010000538.1:0-1772 GCA_047920895.1 Roseovarius sp. | reverse complement strand
CATCGCCCCGCCTCGGGGCGGGGACAACCCCTTTTCGGATCGCCAACTACCTCGAACTGCCCGCGAACCCAGAGGAATCGGGGCCCCGCTGGCATGCTGCGGGCCTTCCCGTTGAGGGTGATCTGGTGGCACCGGGCCTCAGCGTATCGGCGATGCACGGGGTGCTCACCGGGATATTGCCCGGCCGCGCGATGTGGGTTGCCAGTTCGGCAACCGGGATGGGTCCGTTGTCTACGGTAACGTCACTTACTGACAATGGCCTTCTGCGCATCGCCTGCCGCGACGAAGGCTCGGTTGAACTGGAATACGATGTCGATGCCCTCAGGGTTGTTGATCTCGATGCTGCAGAGGGAAGTTTCATCGCCGCCCTTGCGATGGGTCTCTCGACGGTGCCCTTCGCGGCTTATGCCGGTGTTCATTGGGCGGATGCGCTGCATGTGCCGGCAAGCGGGTTGTCGGGGGCGGGCCGACGCCTGCTTTCGCCATTCCTGGGTGCTCCGCTGACACGGATCGAACTGACATGCGAAGCTATCGGATCGGACGGTTTGTGGCTATCGGCAGAGGGGCGTTTTCCAGGACACGCCGACCGTGCCGCGATCTCCTTGACGCTTGAACCCCGCAAGGGTCCGGTGCGCCTTGTTTATCGGCAGGGGCAGACCTGTTTCGATCGCACCGTCACCTCATTCGAGGTTCACCCGACCTGAGCGGATCAGCCGCACCCCAGGCACGGCCTTTTCCGCCAACCAGTGTCAATTCGCGATACCTGTGACAATATTTACACATCACAATTGATTTTTTCTTTTCTTGCGCAAAGACATCCTTCACCTCTCGGTAGGGCAGTATGATCCAACGGGGTTGTCGGATCCGCGTGCGGTCGACGTGCACAACTCAACAAAGGAATTTTTGCTGGAGGACAACGATATGGGCAGAGGAATTCTAATCGCTACATGTGCCATGTCACTGGTTGCTGCGACATCGAGCGGGGCTCAGGATTTCAACCTTTTGCTGGGCGCGCGCGGCACGGGATCGGATGACAGTCTGGCATACCTGTCGTTCACCACTGCGCTTGGGAGCACGACATCAGATGGATGGGTGCTGCGTTTCGACACAGAGGCCACTGACATATCGTTTGCCGGTGCCAACTCGGACCAGAACATGTATCGCCTGCTCGTGGGTTATTCGTTTCCACTGGGCACGAATACGTTCACCGCACTGGCCGGCCCAACCCATGTAGATCGAGATGTGGGCGTGACGAAGGCTATTTCAGAGACCGGCTACTACTTGGGACTCGAAGGATCCGGCTTCGTCGGCGATCGCGGTTTCTGGGCAGGCATTGCGCAATGGTCTAGCCCGGACGAAGCCTTTTATTCGCGTGTCTTTGGCACCTATCAGGTCGCTGGCACAACAAGCCTTGGCCCGGATTTCAGCTACCTTCATGAATCGAATTACGAGCGTTCGACCCTCGGCTTGCGCGCTTCCTGGGTCATCGGGAATACCGTTCTCGGCGTGATCGGAGGTGCGTCGAGGCAGGATGGGCGGACGGGTCCGTCGGAGACGGACGGCTTCCTCGAGGTCCAAACCTTCTTTACGTTCTGACATCCGGGGCAGGATCGCGTCGGAGTCCTGATACCGGAGCGTGGCGGTTTTCGTTGCCCGGAAAGTGGGCTTGTCGATAGGTATCCAATTGATGCTTTGATGTGGAACAGCACGCATTGTTGGGGCTGACCCAAAGCTAGCGCATGCCTCGGTTCATGATTCTGCTGCAAACCGCG
>JBLRXE010000537.1:0-1776 GCA_047920895.1 Roseovarius sp. | reverse complement strand
GCGGTTTGCCTGTCCGGTGCAGATGGCGGTGCCAGTGCCCGAGGGCGTGCCGCCGGGGCGGGCGGTCTTGGCGGCCAATATGGAAACCGCGCTCAACATCCTGTGGGATGCGCAGGTCGCCGCCGGGGACCGGGTGGCGGTGGTGGGCGCGGGCACGGTGGGCGCGTTGGTGGGATATCTTGCGGCGCGGGTGCCGGGGACGCGGGTGACGTTGATTGATCGCGACGGGGCGCGCGCAGGATTGGCGGCGGCGCTTGGGTGTTGTTTTGTCCGGCCCGAGGCGGCAGAGGCGCGCGCGGATGTGGTGATCCACGCCTCGGCCACGGCGGCGGGCTTGGGCACCGCGATCGCGATTGCGGGGGTCGAGGCGCGGGTGGTCGAGGCCAGTTGGTATGGCAGCGGCGAGATTGCCGTGGCGCTTGGTGGCGCGTTTCATCAGCGGCGGTTGCAGATTGTCTCGTCCCAAGTGGGGCGGATTCCGGCCAGCCATGCCGCGCGGTGGGATTATCGGCGGCGGCTGGAGGTGGCGCTGCGCCTGCTTGCCGATCCGGTGCTCGATGCGCTGATTTCGGGTGAGACGCGGTTTGACGATCTGCCGCGTGATTATGCGGGGATTCTGGCGGCGGCGGGGACGCTGTGCCACCGGGTGCGCTATGGCGATTGAGGCGGGGCAGGTCATGGCCTTGGCCGTGCCGGGTGATCTTGAAACCACGACGGGTGGCTATCTCTATGACCGGCGGTTGGCGGCGGCGCTGAGGGCGCGGGGGCTGGAGGTGCGGCATCTGCGGCTGGGGGACAGTTTTCCGCATCCCGATGCGCGCGACATGGCGGATGCGCTGGCGCAACTGGGCGCGCTGCCGCGCGATTGCCCGGCTTTGGTGGATGGGCTGGCTTACGGCGCGCTGGACCCTGTGGGGGTGGCGCGGTTGGTGGCACCTGTGGTGGCACTGGTGCATCATCCGCTGGCGCTGGAACCGGGGTTGAGTGAGGTGCAGGCGCAGGCCATGGCGGCGCGGGAGCGGGCCAATCTGGCGCGGGCGCGGCATATCGTGGTGACGAGCGGGCATATCGCGGGCCTCTTGTGCGAGACCTATGGCGTGACGTCGGAGCGGATCAGCGTGGCGCGGCCGGGGTTTGTGGCGCCGTGTGTTGTGGGGGTGCCAGAGGTGCCGCCGCTGATCCTGTCGGTGGGGTTGCTGGCGCGGCGCAAGGGGCATGACGTGCTGCTGCGGGCGCTGGCGCGGATCAGGGATCTGGAGTGGCGGGGGGTGATTGTCGGGCGGTTGCACGAGCCGGAGACGGTGGCGGCGTTGCACGCGTTGCGGGCGGATTTGGGGTTGGGGAACCGGGTCGAGATCGCGGGGGAGATTTCACAATCGGCGCTGGAGGCGCTCTATGGGCGCGCGACGGTCTTTGCGCTGGCGACGCGCTATGAGGGCTATGGCATCGTGTTTGACGAGGCGATGGGCCATGGGGTGCCGATTGTGAGCACGCAGGCGGGGGCGGTGCCGGAGACGGTGGCCCCCGGTGCCGGGATTTTGGTGCCGGTCGAGGATGATGCGGCCTTTGGCGCGGCGCTGCGGCGGATGCTGAGTGAGCCGGCGTTGCGCGCGGCCTGTGCGGGGGTGGGGCGGCAGGCGGCGGCGGGCTTGGGCGATTGGGCGGTGGCGGCGGCGGTGGTGGCCGCGGCGCTGGGTGGGGCCAGCGCGCTCCTCATCGCCGACGACCTCGACCAGGCGCTGGGCTTCGCCCATCGCTACGCGGCCGAGCACCTCC
>JBLRXE010000536.1:0-1779 GCA_047920895.1 Roseovarius sp. | reverse complement strand
CCCAGCCAGATGGACCGCGCGCGCTTTGCCCAAGTGTTCAGCCCGCTGCTCCCCGAGGCGTGGATCGCAGACCGCGCCTGGCAGATGGAGCTTGGCCCCGCGCATGACAGCGCGGTGGGGCTGCTCAGCGTCTTTGTCCGCGTGTTGCGACAGGCCACACCGGCAGAGCGCGGCAATCTCACCTCTGCGGCGTTCGAGGCCGATATCCTGCCTCGGTTGCAGGCGCTCTTGCCATGAGCGGCGCGCGGCTTGTGGCCGATCCCCTGACCGCCGCCGCCTTTGCCCCCTACGGCGATGTGCTCGCGACGGATGGCCCCCCAGACCGGATGATCAACGCAGGCCTCTGCGGGCGTTTCCATGATCGCGCCCGCCTCGAATTTCTGGACGGGCGCGCCGGGATCAGCCTTTTCGATGCCGAGGCCCGGCACCTGCCCTATACGTTGGACCTGATGGAACGGCACCCTTTGGGCTCTCAGGCGTTTATCCCATTGGACGGGGTGCCGATGCTGATCTGTGTGGCCGCTGATGATCATGGCCGCCCTGTCGGCCTGCGCGCCTACCTCAGCCAGCCGGGGCAGGGCGTCAACCTCTTGCGCAATGTCTGGCACGGCGTGCTGGCCCCCATCGGGCGGGCCGGGCGCTATGCCGTGATCGACCGGATCGGACTCGGCGACAATCTTGAAGAATTCCATTTCGACCAGCCTCTCACCGTAGAAGGACCGCCCCCATGACCAAGCGCAGCTATTATGCCCCCCACGGCGGCCTGCCGCCGCAAACCCAGCTCCTGACCGGCCGCGCCGCCTTTACCGAGGCCTATGCCGTCATCCCGCGTGGCACCATGAGCGACATCGTCACCAGCTATCTGCCCTTCTGGGACAAGGCGCGGTTCTGGGTGTTGGCGCGGCCGCTCTCGGGCTTTGCCGAAACCTTCTCGCAATATATCGCCGAGGTGCAGCCGGGCGGTGGCTCGGACCACCCCGAAACCGAAGAGGGTGTCGAGGCCGCTCTTTTTGTGGTCGAAGGTGCGCTGCGCCTGACCCTGGCCGGGCTGACGCATGACATGACCGAGGGCGGTTTCGCCTATATCCCGCCCGGCACCGATTGGACGCTGCACAATTCAGCCGACACACCCGTCAAATTCCACTGGATACGCAAGGCCTATCAGGCCGTCGCCGGTCTCGATCATCCCCCCGTCATGGTCGTCAACGAAAACGACATCGCGCCCATCCCCATGCCCGACACCAACGGCGGCTGGGCCACAACCCGCTTCATGGACCCCGCCGACATGCGCCACGACATGCATGTGACGGTCGTCACCTTTCAGCCCGGCGCGGTGATCCCCTTTGCCGAAACCCATGTGATGGAACACGGGCTTTATGTGCTCGAGGGCAAGGCGGTCTACCGCCTCAATCAGGATTGGGTCGAGGTCGAGGCGGGCGATTTCATGTGGCTGCGCGCCTTCTGCCCGCAGGCCTGCTACGCGGGCGGTCCGGGACCCTTTCGCTATCTGCTCTACAAGGATGTGAACCGGCATATGGCGCTGTGATGTCCGCAGCGGTCGCCGGGATCAAGGGCGAGAGTGAGGGGGACTGTGGCCCCAGTGGGGCCGCGTAAGTCCCCGAACGCTGATCGAGCTGGCGCAGGATCAGGCCACGCAATGGACTTATAACAACGACCGCCCCAACATGGGCATCGGCGGCATCACCCTCGCCAAGAAACTGAGAGTGGCCGCGTAAGTTCTACGGATCTATCCCTTTAAAGAGGGGGAGATTACCCCAC
>JBLRXE010000535.1:0-1785 GCA_047920895.1 Roseovarius sp. | reverse complement strand
CACGAGGGCCGCGAGCCCTGTCTCTTGCGCGCGGGCGGCCAGTGCCCCCACAGCCGCGTCAAAGGCCGGGTTGGAAAACCCGCCGCCTGCGTCCACCTCGATCATCGCGCGGCCCGTATCATGCAGTGCGGGCACCGCATCCGGCACCACCTTGCCCGCTGCGATCACCACAAACAGCCTTCGATCCGGTAGATACCGTGTGATTTGCAATGGTCGCGCTCGCCCGCGACGATCACCCGCGCCACCGCCGCCGCACTCTCGGGGCGCACGCCGCAGATCTCGAAAATCGACGTCACCCGCGCCAAGAGGTCATTAACGGAAATCACGTTCGGCTCGGCCATGCGGGCGGCTCCTTCAGGGTCAAGAGGTTTTATTTGTCGACATCGGTATAGGTGCAGGCCCAGAACACCTTGGTCTCGGTGTCATCGAGCGCGCGCAGCCCATGCTTGATGGTGCTGTCGAAATAGGCGCAATCGCCGGGTTCCATGACCACCGGCTCATAATGCTCGACCGTCAGTTCCACCCGGCCCGAGAGGACATAGAGCGTTTCCTCGCCGTCATGCGATTCCAACTCATCGCGCGTGAGGGGGGCGCGTTTCTCGACCAGCGTCACCAGCGGGATGATCTTTTTCTCTGCCAGCGCGTTGCAGAGCACCTCGTATTCGAAATTCTTGGCGCGCACCTTACGCCCTTGGCCTGCGCGCGTCACTGTCATACGCGTGGTCTGTGTGGCGTCGTGATCGGCGGAAAAGAGCCGCTCCATGCCGATGTCATAGGCGCGGGCGATCTTGATCAGGTTCTCATAGCTGGGCGAAACGCGCCCGTTCTCGATCTTGTGGATGGTGGACAGGGCAAGGCCCGTGCGCTGCGCTGCCACTTCTAGCGTATAGCCGCAGGCCTGCCGGACCGCCTTCATGCGCGCGCCAAGATCGGCGCGCAGTTGGTGGCGTTCGACGTCCCAATCATCCGCCGCGTTCTCGACTGAGGTTTTTTCTGTTTCGGCCATAATTTTTCTTTTCTTACCAGTCGTGATTGTTTAAGCATATATTTACGTTGGGCACAACAGTAGCAATCCGGAGTGCGCAGGGGGAGACCGAATATCGGATTTTTCCGAAATCCCTGCCGGACTGCGCCAAGACAGACTTCAACAAAGGGTGATCTCATGCCGGATCTGATTGTCGCCGCCGAGGTTGAGGGGCCGATCCTGCTCTGCGACGAGGGGCTGAGCGTCTGGGGTGGTGTTGACCCCCTGAGCGGTCGGATCATTGACGCGCATCACCCGCAACGGGGGCAATCGCTGGCGGGTCATGTTGTGATGATGCCGACGAGTCGCGGCTCTTGCACCGGAAGCGGCGTGCTCTTGGGGCTGGCCTTTGCCGGAACCGCGCCCAAGGCGCTGATTTTCCGCGAGGGCGAGGATATTCTGACATTGGGCGCGCTTGTGGCCACGCGGCTTTTCGAGCGGCCGATTGCCGTTCTGCGCCTCTCTGCCCCCGATTACGACCGGCTGGCGCGCGAGTCCCATGCCGCGATCACCGCGACCCACCTGCGCGCGAGCGATCTGGAGTTGTCGCTGACCTCTCTGGCCTCTGAGGGTCTGACCCTTTCGGACGTTGACCGCGCCTTTCTCGATGGGGAACATGGCGAGGCGGCGCAATTGGCGATGGAGATCATCACCACACTCGCCGCCGCCCAAGGTGCCCCAAGCCTGACCGATGTGACCCGCGTGCATATCGACGGCTGCATCTATGCCAGCCCCGCCTTTCTGACCTTTGCCCGTGCCAT
>JBLRXE010000534.1:0-1785 GCA_047920895.1 Roseovarius sp. | reverse complement strand
CTCCTTCTCTGTCACGGCCCTACTATGGCCCTACTAGTTCCAACGCGCCACCTGTAAGCGACTGCTTTTTAACGTCATTCACGAGCGGACCCGCTACTTACGAATGACGTGCTCTACCAGCTGAGCTACAGCGGCCCCGGTGGCGGCGCTATAGCATCGCGCAACACAAGGGAAAAGCCCTATTTTTCGCCCTTGTCCGCGTCTTGCTCCGCCACGATTTCGGCATCGGGGACAGTCTCCTCGTTCTCTTGCGCGGGCGCTTTGCTGGGCTCGTCCAATGCGCCGATGATCAGTGGCAGCATTTCGAGGCCCGTGGGCGCGGCGATCGGGCTGTTTGGCGGTGCGCGCCAGCTGAGCGTGTCAAAGGCATTGCAATTCTCGCAGGTGGGCACCCATTCGGCGTGAATGTGCTGGCACTGATCACACACCCATTGCGGCCCGCGCGGCGACGACAGCGCCCGCGCCAACCAGCCTTTGACCACAGCATCGGGCGCCCCTTCGCCGCGCTCTATGGCCGCCATGATGGTCAGAGAGCGCGCGTCCGGCTCGACCTCGGCCAATGTGCCCAGCGCGCGGCGCGCGGCGGGAAAATCCTCGGCGGCGAGGTTCAGCTCGGCCTCCAACAGCCGGCTCTCGCGATGCTCGGGATGCACCTTCAACAGCTTGGCAAAGCGTTTGAGCCGCTGCGTCGGCGTCTCTTGCGGTTCGATCCCGGCAAAGGCCGCCGCCAGATCGGGGTGCGGACGCACCAACCACGCCTTGCTGATGACGCGCAGCGCGTTCCGCTTGTTGCCTTGTTCCAGATAGCCGCGCGCCGCCAGCACCGCCGCCGGAATCAGATCGGGCGAGAGGCGATTGGCCTCGATCGCCGCCTCGCGCGCCTCGATGGTCTTGCCCTCGTCCAGCACATCGCGCGCCTCCGAGAGCGCCAGCACCGCATCGCGGCGCTTGTGCACATCGCGCGGCAGGCTGCCGTATTTCAGCTTGGCGTTCAGGGTCTCGCGCGCGCCCCTCCAATCGCCGGCTTTGGCCTGCAGGTCGAGCAGCGTATCCTGCACCTCGGCGTGGCGCGGCTTGAGTGCAAAGGCGGTCTTGGCCAGTTTCAGCGCGGTCTCGGTATCGCCCGCCGCCAGCCTTTGCCGCAAGATACCGCGCACGCCGACAAAGCGGGTTTTCTCATTGGTCAGAAGCTGCTTATAGACCTCTTCGGCCTTGCTCCGATTGCCCGCCATCTCGGCGGCCTGCGCCGTAATCAGATTGGTCAGCGCCGGTTTGCGCAGGTATTTGTCGGCCTTGGCCGCCTTGGCCATCGCCACCTCGCCCTCGCCCGAGGCCAGCGCAAGCATGCCCTCCGACAGCGCGCGATAGCCCTTGTCCTGACGGCTGCGGTCGAAATAGCGCGACAGCGCGGTTTCATCGCCGTTGATAAACCGCAACGAGGCAACCACAAGCCCGGTCAGCCTCATCAAGAGCCAGATGGCAAACACCAGCACGCCAAGCGCAATCACCGCCTTGATCGGCGTGAGGTTGATCTCGACCCCCGCCATCACGATGCGCACGCCGCCATCCAGTTCGAGCAGGAAACCAGCGCCCAGCGTCACACCCGCCACGAGGGCAATGAAAACCGCTATCTTGATAATCGACCAAAGCATGGCGCTCGCCTTTTCTCGTTCAATTCACTGTTTCGGCCAGGGCCTCTGCGGCAGCAAGCGCCTTTTGTCGGCGCGTGGCCAGGGCGACCCAACCGTCAAGATGGGCGCGCGCGGCCTCTGGCAACGTCTCGAT
>JBLRXE010000533.1:0-1786 GCA_047920895.1 Roseovarius sp. | reverse complement strand
ATATAGGCCAGAGAGCCCAGGCCCACGATGAGCCAGAGCACGCCGATACTACCAAGGATCCAGAGGATGACGCGCAACGGTCCGGTAACCATGATTTACTCTCCTGTTCGTGGGAATCCAACGCTACGAGTATAGGAAGTATGCGCTGCCCATTTCCTGATTTCCAGCAGCACCCGATTGATCCCGGATGGAGCCCGCAGCGGGGGGAAATCCGCCCGATTTTCGCCGCGCCGAAATCCGACGCCATCGCCAGATCTTGGGTGTCCGCTTGTCGCGTCTTGACCTGGTGCAATGGACTGGCGAGCACGCGCATCCGAACAAACGAGGCAAGCCGGAGAAGAATCCTCCACGCCCACAAAGGATGGAGCTGGCAGCCAATCCGGCCTGGCCGAAGGCGGAAACGTTTCAGCGGAAACGTCAAGAAAACTGGCCTGCGGCTGTGCCAACGTGCCCTGGCAGGAATCCGCCGACGGCCAAACCCCAACGTCGGCGGCAAAACCCGCTCCAGTCCACCGGCAATCCGCCGAGCCCTGCAAAAATGTGGTCAGGGCTGCCGATGGCTCACCCCTTGATGTGCCGGGTGTACGCATCTCGATCACCCTTGAAGCAACCGCTCAAGCCCGTTGCCGCCCGTCCCGAATTGCCCATCATTGATACCTGCCCCAAATCCGTGACGAATACTTCCTGAGCGTTGATCTGGGTTAACTCATTCCCCCTTTCAGACCCATAGAATGATAGTCGAACACGCTACTAACGCGCCATCGCCTCAGCCTATTGATTACGGTTGGGGAATTTGACGCCGAGGAGAACGCACATGGATATCACCTACAGAATACAGGACAGGCATGAACCTATCCTCCAGCACGATGTATACACCACTTATCAGGAGCAGCACTCATGAAACGCATATTCTCCATTCGCTTGATGCAAGTTTTGATTATCGTCGGACTGATATCCGTAGCGAACATCGCACTGGCCCAGTTGCCCGATCCCGGCGTAGAGTTCAACCGTGGCGATACCGCGCTGGTGCTCACCGACCCGCAGAATGATTTCCTGCACGAAGACGGGGTGGCTTGGGGCGTAGTCAGCGAGAGCGTGCGGGAGAACAACACCGTGGCCAATATAGAAACGCTTCTAAAAACGGCCAAGGAAAAAGAGATTCCGGTGTTTGTCTCGCCGCACTACTACTACCCCCACGATCACCAGTGGGAGTTCGGTGGCGCACTGGAGGTGATGATGCACAATATGGGCATGTTCGACCGCAAAGGCCCGCTGGATAATGACGGTCTGGACGATTCGGGCGCCGACTGGCTTGCACAATACAAACCCTACATCGAAGACGGCAAGACCGTCGTCACCAGCCCGCACAAGGTATTCGGTCCGGAAACCAACGACTTGATTCTGCAACTGCGCAAACGCGGCATCAGCAAGGTCATTCTGGCCGGCATGTCGGCCAACCTGTGCGTCGAAAGCCATATGCGCGCGCTGATAGAGAACGGTTTTCAGGTACACGTAGTCTCCGACGGCACCGCCGCCGCCAAACTGCCGGAGCTCAATGGTTACCAAGCCGCGATGATCAACGCCCGCATGATCGCCAACGGCCTGGCCGACACCGAAACCACGGTCAAGGCGATGCGCGCGATCGAATGAACTGAATTGCTCTGGAAAAGGGAGCCGGCGGCCCATGGCTGCCGGCATTCAATGCCTGTCCTGTTTTTGGCTCTACTGTTTTTGGCTCTACTGGATCGGCAATCGAAGCCGTCGGCGAATCGAGCGAATCAGATCG
>JBLRXE010000532.1:0-1788 GCA_047920895.1 Roseovarius sp. | reverse complement strand
CATCTTGTTGGTCAGCGTCCCGGCCACGATCATCACATCCGACTGGCGCGGGCTGGCGCGCGGCGCAAAACCAAAACGCTCCACGTCATAGCGCGGCATGGCGGTGTGCATCATCTCGACCGCACAGCACGCCAGACCAAAGGTCATCCAGTGCAGCGACCCGGTGCGCGCCCAGTTGATGATATCCTCGGTCGAGGTCAGCAGAAATCCCTTGTCCTGCAACTCCGCGTTCAGCGCCTGCGTTGCCACTTCGCGATCCGGCCCTGCGGTATGGGCACCCGTCATCACTGCCATTCCATCGCTCCCTTGCGCCATTCATAGGCGAAACCGGCGGTCAGCACGGCCAGAAACACCATCATCGACCAGAACGCCGCCATGCTTAGATCCTGGAACGCCACCGCCCAGGGAAAAAGCAACGCGATTTCGAGGTCAAAGATGATGAAGAGGATTGATACGAGGTAGAACCGCACGTCGAACTTCATCCGCGCATCGTCAAACGCGTTGAAGCCGCATTCATAGGCGCTGAGTTTTTCGGGATCGGGGTTGCGCACGGCCAGAACGACGGCGGCGAGGATCAGAACAAGGCCCAATCCAATGGCAACGGCCAGGAAAACGAGGATGGGAAGGTATTCCCTCAGCATCTCTTCCACGAGGTGGCTCCTTTCATGCGCATGGATCGGCGCATCAAGATGGCTGCATGACTACGCCGGGTTTAAACCCGCCCCGGTCAGGGGTCAACCGAGCGCGCGCAGGTTTGCCCCCTCCAAACGCCGGATTTTCGCGTTTAGCATGCCACGGTATGCCGTATATGCCGCAATTTGCCCATCCCCCCGGCACCTTCAGCGCCGCGGCGCGGCAAATGCGCGCGACTCACCCCTGCCACTGCGGCTTGCGCCGATCAAAGAACGCCCCGATCCCTTCACGCGCCTCCGCCCCCTCCCAACAGGTCGTCAGCGCCGCGATAGTCATGGCGATCGTATCCTCGTCAATGCGCGGCCCAAGCGCCCGCACCAGCGCCTTGGCCTGCCCCACCGCTCCCGGCGCGCAGTCGAGATAGGGCACCACCTCGGCCTCGACGGCAGCATCCAGCTCGCTCTCGGGCACCGCCCGCGCCAAAAGGCCAAGCTGCACCGCCTCGGCGGCATCGAATCGCCGCCCCGACATGAACACGCGCCGTGCCCGCGCCGCGCCCATCCGCGCCACCACATAGGGGCCAATAGTCGCCGGGATCAGCCCTAACCGCGTCTCGGTCAGCGCCATCAGCGCGTGATCCGCCCCAATCGCCACGTCGCAGACACTCAGCAGGCCAATACCCCCACCAAAGGCATTGCCCTGCACCCGCCCGATCAGCGGCTTGGGCAAGGTATCAAGCGCGCGCAGCATCTGCGCCAGCTTGGCCGCCTCACGCCCCCGCGCATCGGGTTCCGCCTCGAACTGATCGCGCATCCAGCCCAGATCACCGCCCGCGCAGAATGACTTGCCCTGCGCCGCCAGCACGACAACGCGCACCGCCGCATCCGCGCCCAGCTGCTCGGCTGCCCCGTGCAATTCGGCAATCATCTGCGCCGACATGGCATTGTGCTTGTCCGCCCGCGCCAGCGTGAGCGTTGCCACCCCGCGCGCGTCCTTCTCGATGCTGATCGTCTCGCCCATCCCATACCCTTTTCCAAAAAATTTCTTGAAAAGAAATTTATCGAAAATCTTTTCAAGATTTTCGCGCATCGCCGCGCATTGCCCACGCCATCTCTGCCGCCTTGGTCAAGACCGCGTGATCCAACCCTGTCTCAT
>JBLRXE010000531.1:0-1792 GCA_047920895.1 Roseovarius sp. | reverse complement strand
AGGTCTGCCTTCTGCCCGCAGGCGGCCCGATCCTGATGCCGGACCACGCACAACACCTGCGCATCCGCGATGTCACCAGCCAGAGTGACCTCACCGCCATTCTCGAGGCGATGCAGCGCGAGCAATCCGCCCAACGCGATTTCATGGATGAGGCGCTGAACGCACAGGCGCAGATGCTCACCGTCTGGCTGCGCCGCGCCATGATCGCCCAAGGGCCCGGCGATCGGCCCAATTCCAGCACCCGGCTGATGCGGGCCTATGCCGCGCTCGTTGCCCGCGATTTCACCAGCGGGCGCGCCATGGCGGTCTACGCGCGCGCGCTGGGCGTCACGCCAACCCATCTGACCCGGGTGTGCAAACAGGCCTCGGGCCTGACCGCAGCCGACCTCTTGACCGAATGCAGCCTGCACGCCGCCCGCGAAATGCTGGAGGCGGGCGATCTGCCCATAGGTCAGATCGCCGCCACCTTGGGCTTTGGCAGCGCCGCCTATTTCTCGCGCTTTATCCTGCAACACACGGGCGTGACCCCGTCCACCCTGCGTCAAACCGCGCCTCCGCGCAAACCGATGGCCGTGACCCCCTGATCGCGCGCGACGCCGCACAACGGGTTGCGCTTTGAGCACACCCATTATCTAATGATCCAAGACCAATCGCCCCACCCTCGTTGAAAGCCCCAGATGCCGCGCAAGACGCCCCCCGCTCCGCACCCCGCCGCTCTTCGCGATGCCCAGTCCTTGCGCGCGGGACGAATGCAGCGGCGCGAATTCCTGACGCGCGCCACCGCCCTCGGCCTCAGCGCCAGTGCGGCCTATGCTCTCGGCGGCCTCACACAGCCCGCAAAGGCCCAGACCGCCCCGGCCCTAGGGGGCACGCTGCGCATTCAGCAGAGTGTGAAACGCCTCACCGATCCGCGCAGCTATGATTGGAGTGAGCTGGGCAATCAGACCCGTGGCTTCCTCGAATATCTCGTGGAATACCAGAGCGATGGCACCTTCACGGGCATGTTGCTCGACCGCTGGCAGGTGAATGAGGATGCCACCCGTTACCTGCTGCATCTGCGCCCCGGCGTGACCTGGAACAATGGCGATCCCTTCACGGCGCAGGATGTGGCCCGCAATATCGCGCGCTGGTGCGACACCATGGCCGAGCGCAATTCCATGGCTGGCCGCTTTGCCGGGCTGATCGACCTCGACACCGGACAGGCGCGCGCGGGCGCCATCACCGTGCTTGACGATCTCACCCTCGTGCTCAGCCTCTCGCAGCCCGACATCTCGGTCATTGCCAATATGTCCGACTATCCTGCCGCCATCGTGCACGCCAGCTATGAGGGCGGCGATCCGTTCCTCAATGGCATCGGCACCGGCCCTTTTCGGCCCGTCAGCCTTGTTCCGGGCGCGCTTTGCGTGCTCGAACGCCATCCCGATCACCGCTGGTGGGGCAGCGAGGTGTTTGGCGGGCCCTACCTTGACCGGGTGGAATTCATCGACCTCGGCCTCAACCCCTCGGCCTGGCTTGGGGCTGCGGAACGTGGCGAGATCGACCTGCTCTACGAAACCGTCGGCGACTTCATCGACGCGATGGATGGGATCGGCTGGACACGCACCCGCACCGAAACCGCCGCCACCACCGTGATCCGTGCCTCGCAGACCGCGCGCATCGTGGGCACCAACCCCTATCTAAAACCCGACATCCGGCGCGCCATGGCCCTCGCGGTCGATAACGCGATCTGCCTTGAACTGGGCTACGGCGGGCGCGGCACGGTTGCCGCCAATCACCATGTCAGCCCCATTCA
>JBLRXE010000530.1:0-1804 GCA_047920895.1 Roseovarius sp. | reverse complement strand
CATGATCCCAAGCTGGATGATCCGGCGCTGATCGAGGCGCTGCGTTCGGAGGTGTTCTATATTGGCGCGTTGGGATCGACCCGCACCCATGCCAAGCGGGTGGCGCGGTTGCAGGCGGCGGGGTTTTCGGAGGCAGAGATCGCGCGCATCCATGGGCCGGTGGGGCTGGATATTGGCGCGGCGAATCCCTCCGAGATCGCGGTCAGCATTCTGGCCGAGATGACCCGTGTGCTGAGGCAAGGCGCATGAGATTTGGCCCGGTGCCGCTGGAGGAGGCGGAGGGTGCCATTCTTGCCCATTCCGAACAGGTGGCGGCGGGACGGCTGCGCAAGGGGGCGGTGCTGGATGCAGGCCAGATCACGGCGCTGCGCGCGGCGGGCTATCGCACCGTCACGGTGGCCATGCTGGAGCCTGCGGATATGCACGAGAATGAGGCGGCGGCGGGGCTGGCTGCGGCCTTGGCAGAGGGTGCAAGCGATGTGGTGTGCGGCGCGCCCTTTACCGGTCGCGTCAACCTGATCGCCGCGCGGCCCGGTGTGGTCTGTCTCGATGTTGCAGCGATTCATGCGGCCAATGCGGTCGATCCGATGATCACTGTGGCGACGGTGGTGCCGCATCATCAAATTCATGCAGGCGGCATGATCGCCACGGTCAAGATCATCGCCTATGGCGTGCCCCGCGCGGCATTGGAGCGCGCGGCAGAGGCGGCGCGGGGGGCGGTGCGACTCGCGGTGGCGCAATACCGCACTGCGAGCCTGATCATCACCGACGTGCCGGGCGGGCCGGGCGACAAGGGGCGCGATGCGATTGCGGCGCGTGTCACCGGGCTGGGCATGGAAATGGCGGAAACGGTGCTCTGTGCGCATGAGGAGGCGGCGTTGGCGGCGGAGATCGCCGGGGCCAAGGGGGAGATCGTGCTGATTCTCACCGCCTCGGCCACGTCGGACCCCTATGATACCGCCCCGCAGGCGTTGCGCGCGGCGGGCGGGCAGGTCGAGCGCTTTGGCATGCCGGTGGACCCCGGCAATCTGCTCTTTCTGGGTCACTTGGGCGCGCGGCCTGTCATTGGCCTGCCCGGATCGGCGCGCAGTCCGGTTCTGCATAGCGCCGACTGGGTTCTGGCGCGGGTGGCCTGTGGTCTGCCGTGCGGGGCGGCCGAGATAGCGGCGATGGGCGTAGGGGGCTTGCTCAAGGAAATTCCGACGCGGCCACAACCGCGCCGGGGCGGGCGAAGCTGAGGCCAAAGAAACCGGGTTCTCAAGTCGGGGGAGGCATGCTTTAGTCGCACTGGACAGCGGGGCCTTTCCGACTAAGGTCTCATGTGGAGACGGACAATTCAAACCGGGAGGAGCCAATGCCTGAGGTCAAAATGACCGTGAATGGCAAGCCAGCGTCGGGCCAGATCGAAGGCCGCACGCTTCTTGTCGAATTTTTGAGAGAAACCCTTGGCCTGACGGGCACGCATGTGGGCTGTGACACCAGCCAATGTGGGGCCTGTGTGGTGCATGTGGATGGCCGCGCGGTGAAATCCTGCACCATGTTCGCCGCCGAAGCCGATGGCGCCGAGATCAAGACGATCGAGGGCATGGCCGAGCCGGATGGCACGCTGCATCCCATCCAGCAGGCGTTTCAGGATCATCACGGGTTGCAATGCGGATTCTGCACGCCGGGCATGATTCTGTCCGCCAAGAACCTGCTGGACAAAAATTCCGCCCCCACGGAAGCAGAGATCCGGGAAGGAATTTCCGGGAACCTGTGCCGGTGCACCGGGTACCAGAAAATATTCGAAGCCATTGAATCCACC
>JBLRXE010000529.1:0-1805 GCA_047920895.1 Roseovarius sp. | reverse complement strand
GAATGCCTTGGCGGGAAGCATGTGTTTCCGGACCCCGTGGAAATGGTTGATCATCGCCATGCCGCCCCAGCAGACGCCAAAGGTCGAATGCACATGGGTCTGGGTCCACTCGAAAACGCGGGCCAACTCGTCCCAATAGGTCACGGCGTCGAAATCGAGATGCTCGATCGGCGCGCCGGTGATGATGAGGCCATCGTATTTGTCACCAGAGGCGGCCACTTCGTCGAAGGGACGGTAAAAGCTCTCCATATGTTCGGCGGCGGTGTTCTTGGTCTGGTGTTCGCTCATGCGGATCAGGTCAAAGTCGATCTGCAAGGGGGTGGCGCCGATCAGCCGGGCGAACTGGTTCTCGGTCTGGATCTTCTTTGGCATGAGGTTGAGCAGGCCGATGCGCAGGGGGCGGATGTCCTGCCGGGCGGCTTGATCCGGGTCCATCACTGATACGCCCTCGCGCGTCAGCACGGCATAGGCGGGCAGATTGGCGGGGATCTTGATGGGCATGGGGCGGAGTTCCTTGACTGTCCGGGACTGTCGGGCCTTAGAAAGGCGTGGCGGTGCGACGCTCAAGCGCGGTGGCGATCAGCGCCTCGAAATCCTGCGCGGTCTTGACCGCTGCCACCTCGTTGGCGCTGACGCTCACGCCCCATTTCACCATGGCCTCATAGCGCGGCTGACGGTGGGCGAGCGCGCGGGCATAGGTCCAGCGGATAAAGTTGTCTGGATCAACTTCGTCCTCTTGGCACTTGTTTTCGCGCAGATATTGACTCCATGCAGCATCGAGGAAAGCGGGCTGATAGGCCATTGGTTTGGGCGCGCGGTCAAAGCGGCGGATGAGTTCGGCGGTATGCGCCTCGGAGCCTTCGATATAGATCAGGAGGCATTGCGCTGAGAGTTCCGTCATAATCGGATCGGCGGGATCGTTCCCGTCCACCCATTCACAGATCGAGCCGCCCGTGTCGCAGATGAAATGCGGATAGCCATAGAGCGTGCCTGCGCGCCGGATGAAATGCGCGGTATCCATCAGCGCGTGGATCTCGGCCTGCCGGAATTGCTCTTGCCGGATGCGATACTCCGCGATCGGCAGACCGCCCTTGGCGGGATTGCCCGGCTTGCCCAGATAGGTCGAAACCGGGCTGAGATTGTGAAAGGTGATGTTCGATCCGATATAGATCGAATCGCTGAGCAGCAGATCGCGCAGGAAGGGCACCTGCATGGCATGCGCCTTGGCGTTATCCACGATCAGCTCGCCCATGTAGCGGGTGCCGATGCGGTAATCTATCGAGTAGTGAAACCAGTTGCCGGCGTCGCGCAGCATGTTGGACAGATGCGTCTTGCCAAGGCCAGACATGCCGTAGAACAGCACCCGTTTATGTGTGGCGTCGTGCCAGTCTTGTGCCGAAGTGTAGATCATGACCGCTCCCTCTCGCGGGTTTGGTACAAAGCGCGCGGCGCGGGGTCAAATGCTATCATGCAAAAGCCCCGCCCGGATGAGGGGCGGGGCCTGATCCTGTCCGGGTGAGGCGCTCAGAACTTGAAGGCGATCTTGGTGCCGAACGCCAAGGCATCGCTGCCCGAAAAGTCCGTCACATTGGAGCTCGCATCGCCCACGTCGAAATACTTGACGCCGGCCGTGATTTTCCAGCCCTCGGTTTCGTAGGTGGCGGCGAGGCCATAGCTGATGAAGCCGTCCCTGCCCGAGAGGTTGCCCACGACATCGCCCTCATCTTTTTCATAGCCAAGGATGAAGGCGCCGCTCCAGTTTTCGTTGAACTTGCGCCCGATGCCCAGTTCATAGGTCCAGATAT
>JBLRXE010000528.1:0-1819 GCA_047920895.1 Roseovarius sp. | reverse complement strand
GGGGGCGCGGGTTTGAGGGGGGTGGGCCGCAGCTCGAACTCTTGCGGCGTCTGGCGCATTGGATGATGAAGGAACCCGAGCTGGAAGAAGAGGCGCTCTGGGCCGAGGCGACGGGCCAGCAGATGCGGGTGATCCGCCGCTCTCTGACCGCGGATGTTGGCCCCGTGACGATCACCACGCCATCCGGAGAGGTGGTGGAACGCCCGTTGCAAGAAGTGTCACCGGGCCGGTTCGAGACGCTGTTCGACGGGCCGGAAATTGGTCTCTATCGGTTGGAGAATGGCGAGCAGAGCGCGGTTATCGGTCTGGGGCCTGCGGCACCTGTCGAGTTTGAGCGCACGATTGCCAGTGCCGAGGCGCTACAGCCGGAGATTGACGCGACCAACGGTGGCGTCTGGGCGCTGGAGGACGGCGTGCCAGCAATCCGTGCGGTGCGCGAGGGGCGTCCCGCCGCCGGACGCGGCTGGATCGGGATCACACCGCGCGAGGCCTACGAGACCCAAAGCCTGCGCCAGATGGTGATCCTGCCGCCTTGGCTGGTTCTTCTGATGGTGTCTGGGCTGATTCTTGCGGGCTGGCTGCGCGAAGGGCGGAGATAGGGCTGTGGTTCAGGGTTGCAACGCGATCCGGAAGGGCGCGGTGCCCCATCCATCGACCGAACAATGCGCGCGCACGAATACCTCTTTTGTGCCGTCTGGCAGGGTCAGAGAAGGGATCGACCGGGTAAAGGGCTGTTCCTCGACATGCGGGTGATGCAGCAGGCGATAGCCCAGTCGATTGCCCTTGGCATCCAGCACCTCCCATCCCTCGACATAGTGATCCCAGCCGGTATCGGGATGCTGCACCGTGACCGCGACAGTCCACGCGCTTCCGGGCTTGTTGAATTGCACGCCGAGAATTTCGGGTTGATCCGCTGCGGCGGGGCTGGCGACAAGGGCGAGGACAAGGCGCAAACATCTCATGCGCGAAGTTTAGTCCAGTCTCTCGCAAAAGGCACTCACGTCTGTGTGTTTTGGTGGGGGCGATCCGGTTGCAGCAGCACCGCGCGCGATTGCGAGGCGAATTCGCGGCGCAAGAGCATGAGGCCGGTGATCACCGTGGCCCCGATCAGCGCCTCTGGCCCCAAGAGCCACGCCGCCGCCGTGAGCGCGAAATAGATTGCCCGCAAACCGCGGTTAAAGCCGCGTGCGGCGGTGATGTTGATTTCTGCCGCCTTGCGGGCGCGCGGCAGAGCGGCGGCATCGCTGGGGTCATTGGGGACGGCGGCCATGATCACGGCGCAATAGCCAAAGAGGCGATTGGACCAGACAAATTTGAGAAAGGCATTGGTGAGAAAGATGAGGATCAAGAGGATCTTGACCTCCCAGACGATGACCGGCACGATGTCCGGGGTGAGATCGTCGGCAATTCCCATCACCCGTTCCAGATCACCCAGCATGGCCAGTGCGCCGCCGATGGCAATCAGCGTGGCCGAGGCGAAAAAGGCGGTGCCCTGCCGCAAGCTGCCCAAGAGCTGCGCGTCAAAGATGCGCGCGTCGCGGGCAACCATTTGCACCATCCATTCGCGCCGATACTGCGCCATCAGCTTTGTCACCGAAGGCCGCGCGCGGGGCGGGTTCTCGATCAAGAGACCCAGCCCAAGCCAGGCCAGCACCAATCCGCCCAAGGCGAGGGCATCAAGCGTGCTGAAATGTGTCAGTTGATCCATCCAAATCATTGCGCCACGCTATCCCTGTGAGGTTTAACTTGCCAGATGCAAAAATTGGTTATATTTTATTACCAATCAGGAGGAGTTATCATGGAAATGCCCGTCCCCCGG
>JBLRXE010000527.1:0-1822 GCA_047920895.1 Roseovarius sp. | reverse complement strand
CATGCCCTATGGCTGGGGCACCGGCGGCGTGCAGGTCTCTGCCGCCTGCCTCACCCCCGGCGATACGTTCAAGGTGATCGACCAAGGGGCGGATGACACCACCAACGCGGTCTCGATCCGCAAATTCTTTGAGAAGACCGCCCAAGTCGCCACCACCGAGGAAACGGCAAAGGCCAGCCTCATCCAGACCCGCCACCGCATCCCCGAGGAACCGCTGACCAAGGATCAGATCCTCGTCTATCAGGTGCCGATCCCCGAACCGCTGCGATTTCTCGAACCCTCCGAGGTGGAAACCCGCAAGATGCACGCGCTTGAGGAATACGGCCTCATGCATGTGAAACTCTACGAAGACATCAGCCAGCATGGCGCGATTGCCACCGCCTATGCCTATCCGGTCAAGGTCGAGGGGCGCTATGTGATGGACCCCTCCCCGATCCCCAAATTCGACAACCCCAAGCTCAGCATGGCCGCGATCCAGCTTTTCGGCGCGGGGCGCGAACAGCGCATCTATGCCCTGCCCCCCTATACCCAAGTCGTCAGCCTCGATTTCGAGGATCACCCGTTCGAGGCCACCAAGGCCGCGCATGATTGCGACCTCTGCGGGGCCGCTGACAGCTATCTTGACGAGGTGATCATGGATGACGCGGGCGGGCGCATGTTCGTCTGCTCCGATACCGATTATTGCCGCGCGCGGCGCGCGGCGGGCCATATCGGTGCCCAAGGTGCCCCCTATGAGGAGGCCACGACATGACCCCGCTTCTCAGCGTGCGCGATCTCGCCAAATTCTACGGGTCCCGGCGCGGCTGCGAGGGCGTCAGCTTTGATCTCTGGCCCGGCGAAGTGATGGGCATTGTGGGCGAGAGCGGATCAGGCAAATCCACGCTTCTGAGTTGCCTTGCCGGGCATCTGCCGCCCGACCGGGGCGAAGTGATCTTTGACACGCAGCTACACGGCCCGCGCGACACGCTCACCATGTCTGAACCCGAACGCCGGATGCTGATGCGCACCGATTGGGCCTTTGTCCATCAGCACGCCCGCGACGGGCTGCGCATGGGGGTCTCGGCGGGCGGCAATGTGGGCGAGCGGCTGATGGCCGTGGGCGCGCGGCATTATGGAAATATCCGCGATCAGGCGATCGACTGGCTGGGCCGGGTCGAGATTGCCACCGACCGCGTCGATGACAAGCCACAGGCATTTTCGGGCGGCATGCAGCAACGCCTGCAAATCGCCCGCAACCTTGTCACCGGCCCACGCCTTGTGTTCATGGACGAGCCGACGGGGGGGCTTGATGTCAGCGTGCAGGCGCGGCTTCTCGATCTCTTGCGCGGCCTCGTGCGCGAAATGGGCCTCTCGGCCATCATCGTCACGCATGATCTGGCGGTGGTGCGGCTGTTGGCCGACCGGCTGATGGTGATGAAGGATGGCCGCGTGATCGAGGCGGGGCTGACCGATCAGGTGCTCGACGATCCGCAACACGGCTATACGCAATTGCTTGTTTCCAGCGTATTGCAGGTCTGAACATCAGGACAGGAGCGCAGGATGATCCTCTATTACGCCAAGGACAGCGACGGGTTGCGACAGGTCCCGCGCCTGGATGACGCCCCCGTGCTCTGGATCGACATGGTCACACCCAGCCCGCAGGAACTGGAACAGATGTCGCGGCAGTTTGGCCTCGACCTGCCCAGCCGCGAGGATCAGGAGGAGATCGAGCAATCCTCACGGCTCTATCTCGAAGAGGGCGTGCCGGTGATGACCGCGATCCTGCCGTCACGCAAGGGCAGCGAACCGATGCAGATGGGGCCTGTGACCTTTGTCCTGACGC
>JBLRXE010000526.1:0-1827 GCA_047920895.1 Roseovarius sp. | reverse complement strand
CACCTCATGGTCGAGGATCGCGTCCACGGCCACCTTGTCGCCGTTGACGACTTGCAGGATGCCCTTGGGCAGTCCGGCCTCTTCCATCAGTTCCGCCAGCATGAGCGGCACGGAGGGGTCACGCTCGGACGGCTTGAGGATGAAGGCGTTGCCGCAGGCCAAGGCCGGGGCGAACATCCACATCGGGATCATGGCCGGAAAGTTGAAGGGCGTGATGCCTGCGGTCACGCCAAGCGCCTGGCGCATGGAATAGATGTCGATGCCGGGGCCGGCGCCATCGGTGAACTCACCCTTGAGCATTTGCGGCGCGCCGATGCAGTATTCGACCACTTCCAGACCACGCTGAATATCGCCCTTGGCATCGGGGAAGGTCTTGCCATGTTCGCGGCTGAGCGCCTCGGCCAGCTTGTCCATGTCGCGGTTGAGCAGGCGGACGAATTCCATCATCACGCGCGCCCGGCGCTGCGGGTTGGTGGCGGCCCATGCGGGCTGTGCGGCCTCGGCGGCGGCCACGGCCGTGTTCATTTCCTCGACGCTGGCGAGCGGGCATTTGGCCTGCACTTCGCCGGTGGCGGGGTTGAACACGTCCGAGAAGCGCCCGGAGGTGCCTTTGACATATTGGCCGTTGATGTAATGGGTAAGCTCTTGCATCGGGAATCCTCCTCATCCGTTGGCGGCAGGGTAGTATTGCAAAACTCCTGCGGAAAGAGGCAATATTCCAAAAGTGATTTGCATTTCTGCAAAGGGGGCCGGTGATGACGCCGCATTGGGACGATATCCGCATTTTTCTGGCCGTCGCGCGGGAGGAAAGCCTGTCGGGGGCGGGGCGCGTGCTGCGGATCGACCCGGCGACGGTGGGGCGGCGCATCGCGCGGCTAGAGGAGGAACTGGGCGCGCCGCTCTTTGCCAAATCGCCCACCGGCTATGTGCTGAGCGAGGCGGGGCAGCGCCTGATGGGGCCGGCGCTGCGGGCGGAAACCGCGATGCAGGAGGCCGCCGAGGAATTGGCGGGGCAGGCGGGAGGCATCGCCGGGCAGATCCGCATCGGTGCGCCGGATGGCTGTGCCAATTTTCTGCTGCCGCAGGTTTGCGCCGCGATTGGCGCGCAAAACCCGGATCTGGAGATTCAGATCGTGGCCTTGCCGCGCGTGTTCAACCTGACCCGGCGCGAGGCGGATATGGTGATCGCGGTCAGCCCGCCCACGGCGGGGCGGCTGACGGTGCAGAAGATCACCGATTACCGGCTGCATCTGGCGGCCTCGGTCCGGTATCTGCGCCGCAATGCACCCGTCGAGACGCTGGCCGATCTGCGCGGGCACCGGATGGTGGGCTATATCCCCGACATGATCTTTGACAAGGAATTGGACTATCTCAGCGAGGCAGGGATTGAGCGGGTGACGTTGGCGTCAAATTCGGTGTCGGTGCAGCTCAATTGGGTGCGGCAGGGCGGCGGGATCGGGGTGTTGCATGATTTCTCGCTGCCTTGGGCGCGGGGGCTGCAAAAGGTGCTGACCGGCCAATTCTCGCTCACGCGCAGTTTCTATCTGGTGCGCCATGCCGATGACCGGCGGCTGGAGCGTCAGAACCGTTTTGCCACGGCGCTGGTCGAGGGGCTGCGTGCGGAGGTGCAGAGCCTTGAGGCGCGCACTTGACAGAAATTTTATTATGGATCACGCTGATTTGATGGACATATTATTGCGGAGGGTCGTGTCATGCTGGTGCAGCAAATCCTGAAATCCAAGGGCGACAGTGCCGTGATCACGATCACGCCGCAGACCAAGGTTTCGGAGGCGGCGCAGATATTGGCAGAGCGGCGGATCGGCGGTC
>JBLRXE010000525.1:0-1830 GCA_047920895.1 Roseovarius sp. | reverse complement strand
CCGGGTCGGCAATAACGTGAACCAGGTCGCGCGACGCCTCAACGAGGCAAAGCTCAAGGGCGAGCGGCTGCCCTACACGCCCGCCAGCCATGCCGAGATCCGCGATCTCGCGGTGCTCGTCTTCGACATGGCGGATCAGATCCAGGAGATGTTCCGCGCGCGGCGACGGGCATTGGACCTCGAGGTCACCAAGGCGCTCGCCGGTCTGGCGCGGCAGGGACTGGAGCCAAATCTCTGGCACCTGGCAGGGGCGCGCGAAGGACCCGCGGCCAAAGACCCCGTTTCTTCCCAAATCAAGCCAACGGGTCGCCCATAGATGCCACCTGTTTGGCAAGCCCGATCCTGGTCTGCCGGCACGTCTTCAATCAGATCTGTGCCAGCCCCCCGGCTCCGCTCGACTGAAACAACGTTATTCCATACCTGGTTACCAAGTTGTATGCCTGTCGGACCACAGTGAACGACCGAGAACCCGACGCAATGTACGCCTGCAATGGCCTCCTTTTTCACCACAAGAGCCTGCGGCGCGACGAACCCTGCGTCAGCCGTGAAGCGGCTCGTGGGCTTGCCCCCCGCCATTCCCGCCTTGCAGGGGCGGGAACGAGGTTGGGTCCTTCGACAGGGGCTGAGGCAGGCAATGGATCAAAGGCGAATATCCCTGATCCGGAACCCTGTGCCGACAAGGTCATCAGGGACCTGAAGACCACGCGCCGTGCCCGCCCGTTGCGGGAACATGGGCAGGACCTGCCCATTTCAGTCAAGAGGTAAAGACATGACAAAAATCTACATTGCAGGACATAGGGGCATGGTTGGCGGCGCAATCCTGCGGGTGCTGAAGGCGCGGGGCGAAACAGATATCGTCACCCGCACGCATTCGGAACTGGACCTGACCAATCAGGCCGCCGTTCGGGACTTCATGCAGGCAGAGCGCCCCGATGTGGTCATCATGGCCGCCGCCAGGGTGGGCGGCATCCATGCCAACAACACTTACCCGGCCGATTTCATCTACGAAAACCTGATGATCCAGGGCAACCTCATTCATCAGGCCTTTGCCGCTGGCGTCACGCGGCTGCTTCAGCTTGGGTCCTCCTGCATCTATCCCCGTGGCGTCCCCCAGCCCATGCGCGAAGATGCCTTGATGACGGGCACTCTTGAACCCACGAACGAGCCCTATGCCATTGCCAAGATTGCCGGGATCAAGCTTTGTGAAAGCTACAACCGGCAGCATGGCGTCGATTATCGCAGCGTGATGCCGACCAATCTTTATGGTCCGGGCGACAATTTTCATATCGAACACAGCCATGTTCTTCCTGCGATGATCCGCCGGTTCCACGAGGCCGTTCAGGAAGGGCGCAAAGAGGTGGTCATCTGGGGCAGTGGCACGCCCAGACGGGAGTTCTTGCATGTGAACGACATGGTCGAGGCGTCTCTTTTCGTGCTTGATCTGCCGAAAGCCATCTATGGGGCCAATACGCAGCCCATGCTGAGCCATATCAATATCGGCAGTGGAACAGACATCTCCATCCTCGAACTGGCGCAACTCGTGGCCAAGGTCACCGGCTATACGGGGCAAATCGTGACCGATCCGACAAAACCCGATGGGACGCCGCGCAAGCTCATGGACGTAGGCCGGCTTGCCCGGATGGGGTGGCGTGCGAAAATCGGACTTGAGGACGGCATTGCCGAAACCTATCGCTGGTTCATCGCCAATCAGGACAAGCTCAGGACGTGAGCCAAACCGGAAACCGCGATCTGGTGTCAGTTCGCGGCGGCAGCATGGGCGGGGGGGGCCCGCGTGACGGACCTGTCGCTGGCCCGTCCCCCTGCGCTTGG
>JBLRXE010000524.1:0-1844 GCA_047920895.1 Roseovarius sp. | reverse complement strand
GGTCGAGCTGTGGTTCGACCCCGGGGGCCACCCACTCGCTCAGCTGGAACGCCAACGTGCGAGCCGTGTCCTCGCGGACGGTGAAGAGGTAGGTGCGGTCGACGCCCGTGGCGCGGCCGAGCGTGGCGAGCACCTCGTCGATCTCATCGTCCTTGGAGGTCAGAAAAATCACCGGCATCGCGCTTTTCTGGCGCAGCCGTTGCAGCAGGTCCATGCCATCCATACGCGGCATCTTTATGTCCAGAACGGCCATATCCGGCATTTGCCGGCTGAACGCATCAAGCGCGGTCTGCCCATCGTTGTAGGTCTGCACTTCAAACCCTTCCGCCTCGAGGGTCATTGCCACCGACGTCAGGATATTTCTGTCATCGTCCACCAGTGCGATTTTCGACATTCCGTCCCCTTACTGCACTCAAAATGCTGTTTTGCCTGATTTTTTCATTAGTATGACCATGTTTTGAACACATGAATCAATATACAAGTGTGATTCGCGCGAAATTGGCTGCCTTATTTGTGACGAAAAATCACGGGCAATGGCCAAAATGCCTCATACCGGGCGATTTCATGCGCGGGACCGGTCGATTTTTGCAACGCGCATCTCGGCGTGCAGCGTGACGTGACAAAAACCGCGGCACACTGCATGCCTGCCGGTTTCCGGTTGGCCAGGTCGCAGACGGCCCACAACCTTGATTGCGCTAACACGAAATTGGTTGCGCTAACTGTGACAAAGCCGCCTGTTCAGCACGGAAATCATCATGTTAAGCCTTTTGTGACGAGTCCATCAATGGACCCAATCAGGAGCAAGACGATGGATCACGGTCGCGTAAACACAGCGATGACACTCGAGGCGCAGGGCATCACAGGCGTGGGTCATGTGCATTACAACCTGACCGAACCCGATCTGATGACCGCCGCAATCCGCGCCGGTGAGGGCGAGCTTGGCCAGGGCGGAACACTTCTGGTGACCACCGGCAAACAGACCGGCCGGTCGCCCAAGGACAAATTCGTGGTACGCAACGATGCCGCCAAGGACATCTGGTGGGACAACAATCCGCCGATGGAGCCTGCGGCCTTCGATACCCTGTTCGCGGATATGGTCGCGCATATGAAGGGCGGCACCTATTTCGTGCAGGACCTTTACGGCGGCGCGGACCCCGCGCACCGGCTGGATGTGCGGGTGGTGACGGAGCTGGCGTGGCACGGTCTTTTCATCCGCCACATGCTGCGCCGCCCCGACCGGGCGGAACTTGAAACCTTCTCGCCTGATTTCACCATCGTCAACTGCCCGACCTTCGCCGCCGACCCCGAACGCCACGGCTGCCGGTCCGGCACGGTGATCGCGATGAACTTCGAGAAAAAGCTGATCCTGATCGGCGGCACCGGCTATGCGGGCGAGAACAAGAAATCTGTCTTCACCCTGCTGAACTACATGCTGCCGGCCAAGGGCATCATGCCGATGCATTGTTCGGCCAATCACGCGACCGGCAACCCGGTCGATACGGCGGTGTTCTTCGGCCTGTCGGGCACTGGCAAGACCACCCTTTCCGCCGATCCGGCGCGGACTCTGATCGGCGATGACGAACATGGCTGGTCCGACCGCGGCACCTTCAACTTCGAGGGCGGTTGCTACGCCAAGACGATCAACCTGTCCCCAGAGGCCGAACCGGAAATTTTCGCCACGACCACCAAGTTCGCCACGGTCATCGAGAACATGGTTTACGACCCCGAGACAAAGGCGCTCGATTTCGATGACGACAGCCTGACGGCGAACATGCGTTGCGCCTACCCGATGAGCTATATCTCGAATGCCTCCGAAACCGCGCTCGGCGGGCATCCCAAGAACA
>JBLRXE010000523.1:0-1859 GCA_047920895.1 Roseovarius sp. | reverse complement strand
CAATGCCAAAATGGTTACAAGCTACTGAAATTAAAATAGAATTAAGTGGTGCCCGGGGGCGGAATCGAACCACCGACACGAGGATTTTCAATCCACTGCTCTACCCCTGAGCTACCCGGGCAAGGGAGAAGGCTGCGCCTTCGGGTGGATGCGTTCTAGGCGAGCGCGCGCGGGGTGTCCAGAGGGTATGAGCAAAAATCAATGGGGTTTTTGCAGCGCGTCATCCAGCGCGTCGAGAGCCTCTTCGAGATCGGCGGGATCGGTGGAGGGCACGGCGTAATCGCCCGCGAACCATTTGCCCAGATCCACATCGGCACAGCGCTGCGAGCAGAAGGGACGGTAGCTGGGATCGGTCTTTCTCTGGCAGATCGGGCAGGTCATTTGAGGTGTTCGGTCACGGGTTGGCGGTCGCGTTTGCGTTGCAATTCAAAATGCCCCAAGGGAGTCCAGCCGGCAAGGGTGGTTTCGGTTGCATCATGACGCAGGGCGGCGCGGAGAGTGGATTCGAAGGTGCGGCGATCCTTCTTGGGCATAGGGGCGAGATCGAGGGTGATCTGGCCACCAAGGCCGCGCAGGCGCAGCTGGCGCGGCAGGTCACGGGCCATCGCGATATTGGCCTTGAGCCCGGCGGCGAGGCTGGCGTCGCCGCCGGTATTGACATCCACCGCCACAAGCGCGCGGGTGGGTTCGATGTAAAAGAACGCGCCACCGGGCAAGGGGACCAAGGGATCGCGCAAAGCGTCAAGTTGGTCGAGCACGCCAGTGTCGGCAAAGGAGCCCGGATCGGTCAGCACATCCGCCGGGTCCACCCAGTCGCGCCAGGCGAGGGTATGCGGGCCGTCGCCTTCGGTCAGGGTTTCGGGCTCTGGCCCTGTGGCATCGGCCAGAACCGCCTCGCCCAGATCGTGCATCGCGCGAATATCCTCTGTAATATCAGCGGCTTCGGCGCTCTCGCAGGAGGAGCGCAGGATCAGGCCCATGGCGCTTTCGGCCATTTCGGCATGGGCGATTTCGAGGAGAGAATCGCGCAAGCCCTCATCCTTGATCGACCGCGAGACATTGAGGCCGGGCGCATCGGGGGTGACGATGGCATAGCGGCTCTTGAAAAGAAGCCGGGTCGTGACCGGCAGGGCCTTGCCCGGTTCGGCGTGACCTGTGACCTGCACGAGCAGCGGTTGGCCGGGGGTCAAACCCTTGATTTGGCGCAAGAAAGCAGAACCATCGGGCGTGCGCAGGAACATACCGCCCTGCCCCTTGACGGGGCGGTCGGCTATGGCACGATAGATGGTGCCGGGCCGCGGTTGATCCGAGTCGATCAGCAAATCCTCAAGCCGCCCGCCCACCAGCAAGGCCGCAGCCTCGGCACCGTTCAGATGGTCGAGCGCGATGGTGCGCAGGGTCATGGGACATCCTTCCAGAGGGGGTAGCCTGCGGCGCGCAAGAGGCCTGCGGTCTCGGCCAGGGGCAGCCCGACGACGGCGGTGAAAGAGCCTTGAATCCAAGGGATTAGCGCACCTGCGGGGCCTTGGATGGCATAACCGCCGGCCTTGCCCTGCCAGTCATTCGTGGCAAGATAGGCGTTGAGTTCCTCATCCGAGAGGCGTTTCATCTGCACGGTGGTCACGACATCGCGCTCCCATATCCGCGCGCCGCGCCGGACCGCCACAGCGGTAATCACCCGGTGCCGCCGCCCGGACAGGGCCAGCAGGAATTGTGCTGCCTCGCCAATGTCTTGCGGCTTGCCAAGGATGCGGCGGCCAAGGGCCACGGTGGTATCGGCGCAAAGCACGATATCATCCTCCTCGGCGGCAACGGCCCACGCCTTTTGCCGCGCCATGCGGGCGCAATAGGGGCGGGGC
>JBLRXE010000522.1:0-1862 GCA_047920895.1 Roseovarius sp. | reverse complement strand
GCTGGTCGATGTTTCTGCCGACCGCGCGGCGGTGATTGCCACGCTTACAACCATCTGGGAACGAGGATTGCAGCCATGAGCCTGCTTGCCCACGCCGAATTTGCCAGCCCCGACCGGCTGCGCGCACATCAGGCCGCTGCTTGGGCGGTTCAGAGCGCCTATGTCGCGGCACGGTCGGAATTTTACCGCGATCTCTGGCAGGGGCGCACCCCGCCTGCCGATCTGCGTGATCTGGCCGAATTGCCGCTGTCGGACAAGGCGCAATTGCGGATTTCGCAGGCGGAACACCCGCCTTTTGGCAATTACATGGCCGCCTCCCGGCGCACGGCCGTGCGGTTGCACCGCACCTCGGGCACTACGGGGCAGGCGATGAATCTGGCGCTCTCGGCGCGCGATTGTGCGGTGACAGAAACGGTGGGCGGGCGCTGTCAATCCGCCTCTGGCCTTACGCCCGAGGATACCGTGGTGCATTGCCTGAACTATCAGATGTGGATGGGGGGGCTGACCGATCACATGACCTTGCAGGCTACGGGCGCGATGGTGGTGCCCTTTGGCGTGGGGTCTACCGAGCTATTGGTGCGCACCATTCAGGAGGTGGGGATCACCGCGATTTCCTGCACGCCCTCTTATCCTGCCGTGCTGGAACGGGTGATCGCCGAGAAGTTTCCGGGGCTGAGGCCGCGTGATCTGGGTCTGCGTCTGGGCCTTTTCGGCGGCGAGGCAGGGCTGGATGATCCGGCGTTTCGCGCGCACGTCTGCGCGATGTCTGGGGGATGGAGCCGCGCAATGCCAATTACGGCGTCTCGGATGTGTTCTGCAATTTCGCGGCGCAATGCGAACAGGACACGCGCCTGCATTACATGGCCGCCGATGTGCTCTGGCCCGAACTGATCGACCCCGAGACTGGCACGCCGGTGCCGCTAGAGGCAGGGCAGACGGGCGAGTTGGTTCTGACCCATCTGGCGCGGGATTGTCAGCCGCTGGTGCGGTTTCGCAGCGGCGATATCATCACCGTGGATGAAACCGATCCCTGCACCTGTGGGCGCAGCGGGTTCCGCTTTCGCGTGGTGGGGCGATCGGATGATATGGTGGTGGTGCGGGGGCTCAACCTCTTTCCCACGATGGTGGCGGCGGTCATCAACGAATTTGCAGCACTCTCTGGCGATTACCGGATCACGCTCGACACCCCACCGCCCTATGACGCGCTGCCGGTCACGGTGGAACTGGCCAAGGGGCGGCCTGCGCCCGAGGGATTGGCCCAAGAGGTCGCGGGCGCGATCAAGGCCAAGCTGGGGGCAACCGCGCGGGTCTCGGTGGTGCCGCATGGCACCTTTCCCCTGACTGAAGGCAAGACAAAGCGTGTGCTGAGGACCTATCCATGACCGATTTTACCTATGAAACCGTGCTGAGCGAGATTGTGGCCGATGGCATACGCCGCATTACCCTGAACCGTCCCGGCAGTCTCAATGCGATGAACCGTCAATTGATCGACGATGTGGCGCGCGCCTTTGAGGAGGCCAATGCCGATCCCGCCACCCGCGCGATTATCCTGACCGGCGCAGGCAAGGCGTTCTGTGCAGGCGACGACCGGCGCGAACACGTCCACCCCACCTGCGAAGAAGAGGCGCGCGATCTGGTGCGCGCGATTCAGCGCGCGACCGATGCCATTGTCCTGAACCACAAGCCGGTGGTGGGCGCGATCAACGGCTGGGCCGTGGGCGGCGGCCTTGAATGGGCGATCAACTGCGATTTTCCCATTTGGGCCGCGTCCGCGCGGGGTTTTTTTCCCGAGGTGTCGCTCAACCTCTTCGTGACCGGCGGGGTCAGCAGCCTCTTGCCCGCGCTTGTCGGCCTCAACAAGG
>JBLRXE010000521.1:0-1874 GCA_047920895.1 Roseovarius sp. | reverse complement strand
CCGGCCATCGGACCCCAACGCCGTGGCTGGCAGACGGATGGCAGCGGCCAATACCGGCTCCTCGACCGTCACGGTGACAAAATCGCCCGGCTTCATCGCGGGCGCACTCTCCAGCGTGGCAAAGACCAGCCGCCCACTCTCGCCTTGGGCCAGCGCCGCACCCTGCCTCGTGATCCGCCCCACAGCGCTCAGGTCCAGCCCGCCGCTGTCCAGCGACACCGTGACCGGCGCCCCGATCAGCGCGCCACCCTGATCCAGTAGCCGCGCATATTGCGCCGTCGAAACGCGAAACGCCACCTCGAGCGCCGCGCCATCCACCAGTTGCGCCAGTTGCTCATTGGCCGCGACCAGACGGCCCGCAACCACGCTCACCCCGCTCAGCGTGCCGGTAAACCCTGCGGTGATCCGCGTCTCCGCCAGTCGTCGCCCGGCCTCGGACAGCGCCAGTTCGGCGCGCGCCGTGGCGGTGGCGGCCTGATCTATCCGCGCCTCCGCCAGCGCCAGCGCCTGACGGCTGGCCAACACCGCCTGACGCGCCTGCACCACGTTGAATTCCGCGTTCTCCACAGCCGTGAGCGTGCCCACGCCGCGCGACTCCAGATCGCGCTGCCGCGCCAGCGCGCGGTCCTGGATTTCGGCCTGCTCGCGCCGCGCAGCCAACTCGTCCTGCGCCAAGTCCAGCGCGCGCGCCGCCTCGCGCGCCTCGGCTTGGGCATCCATCAGATCGGTGCGCGCGCGCTCCAGCGCGCTCTCGGCATCGGCGGGGTCGATCCGCGCCAGAAACTGCCCGGCGCGCACCTGCCCGCCTTCGATGAACTCGGGCGCCAACTCGGTGATCACCCCGGTTGCCTGCGCGCGGATTTCCAGCGTGCGGCGGCTCTCGATCTGGCCAAAGGCGGTCAGGGTGGGGATGATCCCGGCCTCGACCGCCCGCACCGTGCGCACGGCAAAGGCGCGTTCCTTGCGGTCCGGCACGCGCAGCTCGCGCGCCATGCGCTCTTGCACCGCGCTGACCACAGTGTGCCCGGCATAGGCCAACAGACCCAAGGTGAGCGAAACCAGAAAGAGCCCGATCAGACCCTGACGCAGAAACCGCATGATGCGCAACCTCTTGAACCGGCCCGGCTGGCAGGTTGATCCGTGTAATGTAACGCCGGCCAGCCGAATGCCAAGCAAGACGCAGAGGTCATACGCCGCCGCCCGTCACTTCCGGCGCTTGTGCTCGTCAAGCCGCGGCATGATCTCCACGAAATTGCAGGGCCGGTGGCGATAATCGAGCTGATATTTCAGGATTTCGTCCCAGGCATCCCGGCACGCCCCCGGACTGCCCGGCAGCGCAAAGAGATAGGTGCCCCCCGCCACGCCGCCCGTGGCGCGGCTCTGCACCGCCGAGGTGCCGATCTTCTGCATCGACACGATGGTAAAGACCGTGCCAAAGGCGTCGATTTCCTTCTCATAGACATCGCGATGCGCCTCGACCGTCACATCGCGCCCCGTCAGGCCCGTGCCGCCGGTGGAAATCACCACATCCACCGCTGGATCGGCGATCCATTCGCGCAATTGTTCGGCCACCTGATCGCGCTCATCGCGCACGATCATCCGATCGGCCAGGATATGCCCCGCCTCCTCGATCCGCGCCACCAGCGTATCGCCCGAACGGTCATCGGACATATCGCGGCTGTCAGAAACCGTCAGAACAGCGATGCGCACGGGGATGAACGCCTTGCTCTCGTCAATTCGGGACATAGGGTCAACTCCTTTGCATGAGCGCGAGGCGGGCCGCCAGCGCGGTAAAGATCGTGGCCGAGGCAATCCCAAGCCCGCGCGCGAAACGCGGCGAGGTGGCCAGACGCCGCCCCAGCCCCCCGGCAAAC
>JBLRXE010000520.1:0-1875 GCA_047920895.1 Roseovarius sp. | reverse complement strand
CCCGACCACGTTCGACTAATGACCGCCTTTTTTCCACCGGAAAGCTTACCATGCCGCGCCGCCGCATGTCTGCAAACCGCCCTCTACGTCGATGAGAGTGCAACTGCGAAGAGTTTCTGGGCTGATGTCGTAAACGACGGCTGTCCCGGCACATTGGATCCTCGAAACTTCGTCGTGCAGACGAAACTATGACAAGAAGGGACCGGGATCCATTTGACTGGCGGTTAACGATAGATCAGCTCAATCACCTGTGCCGCCCTCTGCATTGCGTCGGTTGCTATCGGTTCGCTGACCGATTGCGGCACCTGATCGTCGACCGCCAGCATTGCGCGCTCCAGCGCGGGACCCAGCCGAGCTGTGATGTCCTGCAACAATTCCAAAACGCGGCCCTTGGGCAGGCCTGCGGCACGCCCTTCAGCCTCGAAGTGGCGGGGCACGATCTCGTCTATACCGTAGTGGCCGTTGATCGACATGGCGAGACGGTAGCGCTTACGCTGCAACCGGCCTGCACGCACAATCGGAGCCACGCTCAGGATGTCATAAAGGGGCGCGAGGCTGAAGCGCCCCCGACGCCCCAGACGCAGGCTGAAATTCTTAGCATGACCGTCGGAGGCGCCGATCAGGAAGAAGAAGATTTGCGCGCGAAAGAAGGTTTCCCGATCCTCGAGCGGCGTGTCGGATTCCCGCAGTAGCGCCATGATCTGCGCGATGCCGGGGCCACCGAGTTTTTGGTATTTCATCGCGGAAGGGTATCCCAGTGACTGGCAGATATCCTCTTGGGGCAGGCGTTTCAGGGTGTTGCCCTGCCAGACACGATCGAACCGCTCGACTGACAGCACCGCCTGCCCGGGAAGTGTGATCTTCTCGACATGCGCGGCAGGCAGCCCCATTTCGCGCGCAAGGGTCATACAGAACAATTCGTTCTCGACGCTATCGCTCAGGTCGATCTGATCTGGGCCGGGCAGAATACCCATCGGCGTTTTAAAAATATGGCTGGTGGGCGTGATGCCGCGCGGCTTGGCCCACTGGTCGTCCACGCGCAAGTAAGCTGTTTTTTCTTGCGCACCGGCGATGGAAATCCTGAAATCCTCATCCTCGCCTTGTGCGAGGGGGGCGGCGGCAAGGTTCTTCAAATCGGCGGCCATCTCTTCTTCCGATATGATGCGATACTGCATGTCCTGCTCGGACGGGGACTCATCCAATGGCAGAAACTGAAGCGCCCCGACGCAATCGCGCCCCAACACGGACAGGAGCGAAAACGCATCTTTGCCCGGCGCCCCGACCCGCGCCGCGATCTTTTCGCGCAGCTCGCCCTCTGCGTCAGGCAGCAGATTGTCGAAAGCGGCCACGACGGGATCGCCCTTCCATTTGGTCTTTGACAAAGGCAAGGCGCTAGCCACGGGGAAAGCGGTGTCGGACACCAACCAAGTTGGATCGTAGGCGAAGCTGATCGCGCCATCGGTCGCCCGCGTGAGGGTGCCGACCTTGGATCTCTCGTACCAGACGGCGGTTTTGCTTTGGCGTGTGCGGCGATCTGCACGGGTGTTGCGCGCCATTTCAGAGCAAATCCTGATCGGCCAGACGGTCTGTCGCCGACAGTTCTGCGCCAAGTGCCTCAAGGAGGCGTAGATAAACATCGAGGCTTACCGACACGACGCCGTTTTCGATGTCGGAAATGGTGGACTGTGCGGTGCCCGTCATTTCCCCCAGCTGTTTCTGGCTGATCTTGCACGCGGATCGTCGGGCACGCAGGGCCGCCCCGGCTTGTCTGAGGCTTCGGATGGGGTATGCGAAGGTGTCGGCCATGAAGGCTAGATAGCTCTTGGGCGATATTTTGTCAATATAGCTTTACGGCTATAAGACATAATTATAGTC
>JBLRXE010000519.1:0-1876 GCA_047920895.1 Roseovarius sp. | reverse complement strand
GGGCATTTAGCATCCGCACACCCGCCTCACGCTGATGATCGGCGCGAGTCCACAGGATGCCCAATGCCGCACCGATCCCGCAGGATACGACGAGCCCATACGCCCGCTGTGACCCTGTGCAGCCTTGTGCTGGTCGCGGGCTCGGCGGTCTTCAAGGGCGGCAGCGTGGATAACCCCGGCGTTTACGGCGAGAATATCCGCGCAATCCGCCGTGCGGCCGAGGCGGCGACCGGTGCCATGGCATGAGCCGAGCGGTCATTTTCGACCTCGACGGCACCTTGATCGACAGCGCGCCGGATATTCACGCCGCCGCCAACCGTCTCATGGCGCAGCAGGGTTTTGCGCTGTTCACGCCTGAGGAAACCCGCAGTTTCATCGGCAGCGGCGTGCCGCATTTCATCACCTGCTGTCTGACGGCGCGGGGACGGGCAGGGGATGGCGCGCTGCGCGCCCGTCTGATCGAGGAGTTCATCGCCGATTATGAAACCGCCGTGACCCTGACACGGGTCTATCCGGGTGTGATCGCCGCGCTCGACGGGCTGGCGGGGGCCGATTTGGCGCTTGGCCTGTGCACCAACAAGCCTAAAAGCCCGGCCCATTCGGTTCTGGCGCATCTGGGGCTGGATGGGTATTTCCCGGTGCTCATCGGGGGCGACAGCCTGACCGTGCGCAAACCGGACCCCGCCCCGCTTCAGGCCACCGCCGCGGCCCTTGGTGCGCGGGATGTGGTTTTTGTTGGGGATAGTGAGGTCGATGCCGAAACGGCGGCGCGGGCGGGCGTGCCTTTTGTTCTCTATACGGAGGGCTATCGCAAGGGGCCGGTCGAGCGGATCACCCATGATCGGGCGTTCTCGGATTTCGCCGACCTGCCGGAGCTGATCACAGACCTCTTGTCCTGAGGGGGATTGCGCGGGCATACTCGCCCCATGCGAACCCGTTTGACCGAGGCCCTTGGCCTGACCCATCCCATTCTCTGCGCCCCGATGGCCTTTGCCGCCGGGGGGCGTCTGGCCGCGGCTGTGACCCATGCGGGGGGGCTGGGCCTGATCGGTGGCGGTTATGGCAATGCCGACTGGCTCGAGGGGGCCTTTGCCGAGGTGGGGAATGCGCGGGTGGGCTGTGGTTTCATCACCTGGAAGATGGCGGAGAACCCTGCGGTTCTGGATCTCGTTCTGGCCCGCGCCCCGGCGGCGCTGTGCCTGTCGTTCGGGGATCCCGCCCCATTTGCGCCCCGGATTGCCCAAGCGGGCGTGCTGCTCATCTGTCAGGTCCAGACCCTGCGTGACGCGCAGCGCGCGGCAGAGTGCGGGGCGCGGATCATCGTGGCGCAGGGGTCCGAGGCGGGTGGCCATGGCGACCGGCGCGGCACGATCACGCTGGTGCCCGAGGTGGCGGATTGGCTGGCGGGCCATGCGCCTGAGGTGCTGTTGCTGGCCGCAGGGGGGATTGCCGACGGGCGGGGATTGGCCGCCGCCCTCATGCTGGGGGCGGACGGTGTGCTGATCGGCTCGCGCCTTTGGGCCTCTGCCGAGGCGCAGGTGTCGCAGGCGATGACCGATGCCGCGATTGCCGCGACCGGAGATCAGACGATCCGCTCGACCGTGATGGACGCCGCGCGCGATCTGCGTTGGCCCGCGCGCTATACGGCGCGGGTGCTGCGCAATGCCGTGACAGAGCGTTGGCACAACGATCCCGATGCCCTGCGCCGCGACATGGCCGCGCGCGCTGACTGGGTGACCGGCTGGGCCGAGGGTGATCCGACCCGCGCCAATACCTTTGTCGGTGAGGGGACGGGGTTGATCCATGACCGCCCGCCGGTGGCCGACATCATCGCGCGCATGGTCACAGAGGCCGAAGCCCTTCTCAAGCGCGCTCC